>NZ_JAAQQT010000547.1:0-15914 GCF_011742065.1 Aquabacterium sp. A08 | reverse complement strand
CGGGGGTGGGCCAATTACTTGGCGCGGGCCGCCATGATGGCTTCTTGCACGTTGCGCGGGGCTTCCGAGTAGTGCTTGAATTCCATCGTGTAGGTGGCGCGGCCCTGGGTGGCCGAGCGCAGCGCGGTGGAGTAGCCGAACATTTCGGACAGCGGCACTTCGGCGCGGATGGCCTTGCCACCGCCGACCATGTCGTCCATGCCCTGCACCATGCCGCGGCGGCTGGACAGGTCGCCCATCACCGTGCCGGCGTAGTCTTCCGGGGTTTCCACTTCCACGGCCATCATGGGTTCCAGAATGACCGGCTGGGCCTTCTTGCAACCTTCCTTGAAGCCGAAGATGGCGGCCATCTTGAACGCCAGTTCGTTCGAGTCCACGTCGTGGTAGGAACCGAAGTGCAGGGTGACTTTGACGTCCACCACCGGGTAGCCGGCCAGCACGCCCTGACCCAGGGCTTCCACGATGCCTTTTTCCACCGCCGGGATGAACTCGCGCGGCACCACACCGCCCTTGATCGCGTCCACGAACTCGAAGCCCTTGCCGGCCTCCTGCGGTTCGATCTTGAGCACGACGTGACCGTACTGGCCCTTACCACCGGACTGGCGCACGAACTTGCCTTCGGCTTCGTTCACGGTGCCACGGATGGTTTCGCGGTAGGCCACCTGCGGCTTGCCGACGTTGGCTTCCACGCCGAATTCGCGCTTCATGCGGTCGACAATGATCTCCAGGTGCAGCTCGCCCATGCCGGCGATGATGGTCTGACCGGATTCTTCGTCGGTGCGCACGCGGAACGACGGGTCTTCGGCGGCCAGGCGGTTCAGGGCGATGCCCATCTTTTCCTGGTCGGTCTTGGTCTTGGGCTCCACGGCCTGGGCGATCACGGGCTCCGGGAACACCATGCGTTCCAGGGTCACGATGGCGGACGGATCGCACAGGGTTTCACCGGTGGTGACTTCCTTCAGGCCCACGCAGGCGGCGATGTCGCCGGCGCGGATTTCTTCCACTTCCTGGCGGTTGTTGGCGTGCATCTGCACGATACGGCCGATGCGCTCCTTCTTGCCCTTGACCGCGTTGTACACGGTGTCGCCCTTCTTCAGGACGCCGGAGTACACGCGCACAAAGGTCAGCTGGCCCACGAAGGGGTCGGTCATCAGTTTGAACGCCAGGGCCGACAGCTTCTCTTCGTCGTCGGCCTTGCGGCTGGTGGGCTCTTCGTTTTCGTTGGTGCCGGCGACCGGGGGGATGTCCACGGGCGAGGGCAGCAGTTCGATCACGGCGTCGAGCATGCGCTGCACGCCCTTGTTCTTGAACGCGGTGCCGCACAGCATGGGCTGGATTTCGGTGGCCAGGGTACGGGCGCGCAAACCGGCGGTGATTTCTTCCTCGGTCAGCTCACCCTCTTCCAGGTACTTGTTCATCAGCTCTTCGGAGGCTTCGGCCGCGGCTTCCACCATCTTCTCGCGCCATTCCTTGGCGGACTCGAGCAGCTCGGCCGGGATGTCCTCGAAGGTGAACTTCATGCCCTGCGACGCTTCGTCCCAAATGATGGCCTTCATCTTGCGCAGGTCGACCACGCCCTTGAAGCCGTCTTCGGCGCCGATGGGGATCACGATCGGCACGGGGTTGGCCTTCAGGCGCAGGCGCATCTGGTCGTAGACCTTGAAGAAGTTGGCACCGGTGCGGTCCATCTTGTTCACGAAGGCCAGACGCGGCACCTTGTACTTGTTGGCCTGACGCCAGACGGTCTCCGACTGCGGCTGCACGCCACCCACGGCGCAGTACACCATGCAGGCGCCATCCAGCACGCGCATGGAACGCTCCACCTCGATGGTGAAGTCCACGTGGCCGGGGGTGTCGATGATGTTGAAGCGATGCTCGGGGAAGGAGTTGTCCATCCCGCGCCAGAAGCAGGTGGTGGCGGCGGAGGTGATGGTGATGCCGCGCTCTTGTTCCTGCTCCATCCAGTCCATGGTGGCGGCGCCGTCGTGCACTTCACCGATCTTGTGGTTCACGCCGGTGTAGAACAGGATGCGTTCGGTGGTGGTGGTCTTGCCGGCGTCGATGTGGGCCGAAATACCGATGTTGCGGTAACGCGCGAGGGGCGTGGTACGTGCCATGAGAAATTCTCCGAAAGATACAGGCAAAGCCCGCCACCCCTTGTGAGAGTGTTGCGGGCCTTGCGGGATGCGATAAGCGCGCGGCTTAGAAGCGGAAGTGGCTGAACGCCTTGTTGGCTTCGGCCATGCGGTGCACTTCGTCACGGCGCTTCATGGCGCCACCACGGCCTTCGTTGGCTTCCAGCAGTTCGTTGGCCAGGCGCAGGGCCATGGACTTTTCGCTGCGCTTGCGGGCAGCCTGCTTGATCCAGCGCATGGACAGGGCCAGGCGACGCACCGGGCGCACTTCGACGGGCACCTGGTAGTTGGCGCCACCGACGCGGCGGGATTTCACTTCCACCATCGGTTTGACGTTGTTGATGGCGGTGGTGAAGAGTTCCAGCGGGTCCTTGCCGGTCTTCTTCTCCATGGTTTCCAGGGCGCCGTAAATGATGCGCTCGGCCACCGCCTTTTTGCCGCCTTCCATGATGACGTTCATGAATTTGGACAGCTCGATGTTGCCGAACTTGGGATCCGGCAGGATTTCACGTTTAGGGACTTCGCGACGACGTGGCATTTTTCACTCCATTGCTTCAGTTGGCACCGCTTCCGGCGGCACCCCGAGAGCCATACAGGACCCTCACTTACTCGACCCATGCGCACCGTGCGCATCCGGGGGTCACTCCGCTCAAACGCTCGCCAGCAAGCATTCAAGCACCTTGTTTTGAACGCGGCATGACAGCCGGGTTCGGGGCACCCAGGGGCAATTAAGCCTTCTTGGGGCGCTTGGCACCGTACTTGGAACGGGACTGCTTGCGGTCTTTCACGCCTTGCAGGTCCAGCGAACCGCGGACGATGTGGTAACGCACACCGGGCAAGTCTTTCACACGACCGCCGCGAACCAGCACGACGCTGTGTTCCTGCAGGTTGTGGCCTTCGCCGCCGATGTAGGAAATGACTTCGAACCCGTTGGTCAGGCGCACCTTGGCGACCTTGCGCAGCGCGGAGTTCGGCTTCTTGGGCGTGGTGGTGTACACACGGGTGCACACGCCACGGCGCTGGGGGCAGTTTTCCATGGCCGGGCTCTTGGACTTGATCTTTTCGACCGTCCGGCCTTGGCGCACGAGTTGGTTGATGGTTGGCATTGAAACGTCCCTAAACGTTTGAAATAAAAACAAAAAGCCCTTCGGAATTTTCCGAAAAGCCCGCTACTGTAGCACGCGACCCCAAGCGACGCAAGCGCCAGAGGGGCCGGCGCCCGGCCAGCGTCACTTGATCCAGAGGCGGACGGCACCCCAAAGGCGGCCCAGCAGGCCGGCTTCACCCACGGTTTCGAGCACGAACAGCGGGATTTCGGCCACCACCTCGCCGGCGGCGGTCTTGACGCGCAGGGTGCCCAGCGGCTGACCCTGCTGCAGCGGGGCCACCAGCGGGTCGGTGCGCAAGACTTCGGTGCGCAGGCCGGCGGCCTGGCCGGTCGGCACGCTCACCACCACGCCGTCGGCGCGGCCGAGCTTGACACTGGAGGCCTGGCCCTTCCAGACCTCGGGCGTGGCCACCGGCTGGCCGGGGGCGAACAGACGCACCGCCTGGTAGGCGGAAAAGCCCCAGTTGAGCAGTTTCTGGCTTTCGGCGGCGCGGGCGTTTTCGTTGGCCGCCCCCAGCACCACGCTGACGAGGCGGCGCTGGCCGGCCGCGCCCTCGCCCAAGGCCGGGAACTGGCGGCGGGCGGTGGCCACCAGGCAGTAGCCGGCGGCGTTGGTGAAGCCGGTCTTGAGGCCGTCCACCGTCGGGTCGCGGAACAGCAACAGGTTGCGGTTGGTGTCGTTGGCCGCCGGCGTGCCGGGGTAGCGGTAGCGCTGGATGGCGTAGTACGGCACGTACTGCGGGAAGTCCTTCATCAGCCGGGTGGCCAGAATGGACAGGTCGCGCGCGGTGGTGGTGTGGCCCGGGGCGGTCAGGCCTTCGGGGTTGCGAAAGCCGGTGCTGTTCATGCCCAGCGCCTTGGCTTGCTGGTTCATCAGTTCGACGAAACGCTCCACCGTGCCGCCCACGCCTTCGGCCAGGGCCACGGTGGCGTCGTTGCCGGACTGCACGATCATGCCCTTGAGCAGGTCTTCCACCGGCACCTGCATCTTGGGATCGATGAACATGCGCGAGCCCGGCATCTTCCAGGCGCGTTCGCTCACCGGCAGGGTCTGGGTCAGGCTGATTTTCTGGGCGCGCAGGGCGTCGAACACCAGGTAGGCGGTCATCAGCTTGGTCAGCGAAGCGGGCTCGACCGCCATGTCGGGGTCTTTGGCCGCGAGCACCTGCTGGGTGGTCACGTCGTAGAGCAGGTAGGCGCGGGCGGCGATTTCGGGCGGGGCCGGGGTCTGGGCGGCGGCGGGCAGCGCGGCGGCCAGGGTCAGCGCCAGGCCGGCAGACCAGCGGCGCAGGGAGCAAAGAACAGCAAACACGGGGAAAGTCCTGAACAAGAAGTGAGACGTGCACCGGGCACGGCGGCGGTCAGGCCGCGCGCAGGTGGCGCAGCGCCAGGGATTTGAGCAGCGGCAGGCGGCCGTGGAAAAAGTGCTCCACGCCCGGGATGACGGTGACCGGCAGGGCCTGCGGGCGGGCCCAGTCGAGCACGGCCGCCAGGGCGACGGTGTCGTCCTGCTCCCCGTGAACGACCAGGGTGCGGTCGTGAAGTTCCTCGGGCAGGGCCGGCACCGCAAAGCGGCTGGCCGCCGTGCCCACCAGCACCAGCGAATGCAGCGGCCGCGCCGGGTGCAGCTGCACCGCCGCGCGGCAGGTGACGAAGGCGCCGAAGGAAAAACCGGCCAGCGCCAGGGGGCCGGCCGGGGCCTGGTCGGCCACGGCCGCCAGCAGGTCCTGGGTTTCGCCCTCGCCATGGTCGTGCACGCCGGCGCTGCGGCCCACGCCACGGAAGTTGAAGCGCACCGCCGTCCAGCCGGCCTGCACGTAGGCGCGGGCCAGCGTCTGCACCACCTTGTTCTGCAGGGTGCCGCCGAACAGGGGGTGCGGGTGGGCGATGACCGCCGCGCCGCCCTCGGGCCGGGGCTGGGCCGGGCGGTCGATGGCCAACTCCAGCGGGCCGGCGGGGCCGTCCACCAGGCGGGTTTCGGTCTGGGCGTTCACAGGGGCCTCAGCGGCCGACGCCGGGCGGGGTCAGCAGGCGCTCGACCACCACCCCGTCGCGCAGGTGGGAGGTAACGATTTCGTCGACATCGGCGGCGTCGACGAAGCTGTACCAGACCGCCTCGGGGTAGACCACGGCGACGGGGCCGCCGGCGCAGCGGTCCAGGCAGCCGGCCTTGTTGACGCGCACCTGGCCCGGCCCGGCCAATCCCAGGGCCTTGACCTGCTGCTTGCAGCGGTCGAAGGCGGCTTGGGCGTTGTGGTCGGCGCAGCAGGCTTCGCCGTTGCCGCGCTGGTTCAGGCAGAAGAAGATGTGGCGCTGGTAGTACGACGCGGCGGGCGGGGTATCGGGGGCGGACTCGCTCATGGCGCCACATTGTAGTGGGCGGCCCGCGGCCGCAAGGCCAGCCGCACCCCCACCCACAGCGCCGCGTACGGCCACAGCCAGCCCAACCACTGCGACAGGCCGTGGAAACGGATGAAGCGGCCCTGCTCCCAGGTCTGCAAGGACTGGGCGAAGTAGGCGGTCTCGGGCGCGCGGTTGAGCAGGCCGAGCGCGAAACTCCAGGCCAGCAGCGACAGCAGGGCCGCCGCTCGGTGCCCCAGCGCCAGACCGAACAGCGACATGGCCGCGGCCACCGCCAGCCCCAGCGAGGCCGGCGGGGTGAGCCAGGCCCAGGCGTGGACCGGCCCGAAGGTCAGGCTGGCCGACAGGGCACCGGCGGCCAGCACCACGCCCGCGAACAGCAGGGCAAACACCAAGCGCTGCCCGGGCCGGCGCAGCACCGCGTAGGCCAGCAACACCGGCGCCCACAGGCACAAGGCCACCACCAGCGCCTCGGCCAGCGGGCTCAGGGGCAGCGAGGGCGTGGCCTGCGGCAGCCAGCCCTGCAGCGCCGAGCCTTCCGTCAGGGCCACCAGGGCGGCCTCCAGCCGCTGCCAGGCCTGGCCCAGGCCGAACGGCACCGGCGTGGGGTACAGCACCGCCAGCGGCCAGGTCAGCAGCAGGACGAGCGCGCCCCGGGTGTCGGGCACCAGCCAGCGGGCGCGGAACTGCACCCACGGCCCCAGCACGCGCCAGCGCAGCAACAGCAGGGCCAGGGCCACACCCAGCAGGCCGCCGAGGCTGTTGAGTCCCCAATCGACCTGGGACGGCACGCGCTGCACCAGGTAGCTCTGGGTGGACTCCAGCAGCAGCGACAGCAACGCCGGCCCCAGCGCCCCCACCCACCCGGCCCAGCGGCCGCTGCCGCTGCGCGCCAGCGCCAGGGTCAGCAGCAGGCCCAGGGGAACATACCCCACCAGGTTGGCCACGACGTCGAAACCGGTCCAGTACGCGGGCCAGGGCGCCTGCAGAAAGGCCCACGGCGCGATGCCCTGGGCACGCCAGCCGGTGAAGGGGAACAGGCTGGCATAGACCACCAGCGCCGCGTACACCGCCGCCACCGGCCAGGCCAGGGACACGCGGCCGTGGCGGGCGGGGTCCGGCCCGGTCAGGGCCGAGGGGTCGGGGACAGACGGCACACGCCTGGCCTCAGAAGGGCTTGACAACCACCAGCACCACGACCACGATCATCAACAGAACCGGGGCTTCGTTGAACCAGCGGAACCAGACGTGGCTGCGGGTCGAGGCGCCGCGCTCGAACTGGCGCAACAGCCGGCCGCAGGCGTGGTGGTAGCCCAGCAAGGCCACCACCACCGCGAGCTTGGCGTGCATCCAGCCGTTGCCGGGGCCACGCCCGATGCCGTAGCCCAGCCACAGCCACAGGCCCAGGACCAGGGCGGGCACGGCCAGCAGCGTCATGAAGCGCATGAGTTTGCGTGCCATCAGCAGCAGGCGCGCGCGTTCGGCGGTGCTGGCGGGGTCGACCATGGCCAGGTTCACGAAAATGCGCGGCAAATAAAACAGACCGGCGAACCAGCTGGCAATGAAAACGATGTGGAACGATTTGACCCAGAGCATGGGCGCCAGTGTAGCCAAGCCCTGGTGCCCCCACCGGAGGACCCCTCGATGACCACGCCCAGCCCCAGCCCCTGGCAACGGGTGCACGACACCCTGTGCGCCCAGGGCGATTCGCCGTTCTGGCACGCCCGGGAGGAGCGGCTGTACTGGATCGACGTGGCCCTGCGGCGCCTGTGGCGGCTGCACCCGCGCAGCGGCCGCGCCGAGCACCTGGAGCTGCCCCAGGAGCCGGGCAGCGTGGCGCCGTGCCGCGGCGGCGGCCTGCTGCTGGCCTTGCGCGACGGCCTCTACCACCTGGCCAGCTGGCAGGACCTGCCGCGCCGCATCGTCCCGGCGCCCTACGACCCGGCGCGCCAGCGCTTCAGCGGCGGCCACTGCGACCCCTGGGGCCGCTTCTGGGTGGGCACCCGCGCCGAGGCCCCAGACCGCCCCGAGGGCGCGCTCTACTGCCTGCACACCCGGGTCCAGGTGCAGCCCGAGCTGCACGCGGTGGAGCGCGGCGTGGTGTCGTCCGACGGCCTGGCCTGGTCGCCCGACGCCAAGGTGCTGTACTGGGCCGACGGCGCCCGGGGCCTGCTGAGCCACCATGCCATGTCGCTGCCCGGCAGCTGGCCCCCGCAGCTGGGCGTGCCCCTGCCCATGGCCCGTTTCGACGTGGCGCAAGACGGCCAGCCGGGCGGGGCCGCGGTGGACCAAGCCGGCCGCTACTGGGTGGCCATGCGCGAAGCCGCCCAGGTGCTGTGCCTGAGCGACCGCGGCGAGGTGCTGGCCCGCCACCCCACCCCGGTGCAATGCCCCACCGCGGTCTGCTTCGGTGGGCACGACCTGTGCACCCTCTACCTGACCAGCGCCCGGCTGCAGCGCGGGGCGGACGAACTGGCGCGCTACCCCGACAGCGGGGCGGTCCACGCGCTGCGGGTGGACACCCCCGGCCTGCCGACCCAGCTGTACTGGGACTGAGGCGGCGCGTTAAAAAAATTCACACCCCGGCGGCAGGGGCGCCGCTACCATTGCCGCCATGTCTGCCGAAACCGCTCCCACCGTGGCCCGCTGGGCCGACCAGATCCGCGCCGCCGCGGCCGACGGCACGGCCCTGCGCCTGGTCGGCGGCGACAGCAAGGCCTTTTACGGCCCACCCCTGCCCGCCGACCTGCCGCGGTTGGAAACGCGCGAGCACGGCGGCATCGTGGCGCACGAACCGACCGAGCTGGTGCTGACGGCCCGCGCCGGCACCCCGCTGGCCGAGGTGGAGGCCGCACTCGCCGCCTGCGGGCAGTGCCTGGCCTTTGAGCCGCCGCACTTTGGCCCCGACGCCACCGTGGGTGGCATGGTGGCCGCCGGCCTCAGCGGCCCGGCCCGCGCCAGCGTGGGCGCGGTGCGCGATTTCGTGCTGGGCGTGCAACTGCTCAACGGCCGGGGCGAGCACCTGACCTTTGGCGGCCAGGTGATGAAGAACGTGGCCGGCTACGACGTCAGCCGCCTGCTGGCCGGCAGCCTGGGCAGCCTGGGCGTGATCACCGAGGTCTCGCTCAAGGTGCTGCCGGTGGCCCCGGCCGAAGCCACCCTGTGCTTTGAACTGGCGCAGGACGCGGCGCTGGCCCAGCTGGCGCGCTGGCGCGGCCATCCGCTGCCGCTGAACGCCAGCTGCTGGGTGCTGGACGACACCGGCGGCGCGCCCCGGCCGCTGCTGTTTGTGCGGCTGCGCGGCGCCGCCGCCGCGGTGGAGGCGGCCTGCACCCGGATGCTGGCGGATGCGCCCGGCGAACGCCAGGACACCGCCATCACCGCCGCCGACTGGCGCGCCTGCGGCGAACAGACCCTGCCCTTCTTCGCCCAGCCGCCGTCGCCGGCGCACGGGCTGTGGCGGCTGTCGGTGGCGCCCACCACCCCGGTGCTGGACCTGCCCGGCCCCACCCTGGTGGAGTGGTTCGGGGGACTGCGCTGGGTCTGGGCACCGGTCGACGCCGGCGCGGCCCTGCGCCAGGTGGCCCAGGCCGCCGGCGGGCACGCCACCCTGTTCCGCGCACCGGCCGATGCGCCCTTGGCCGCCGAACGCTTCACCCCACCGGCGCCGGCGTTGCGGACCATCCAGCAGCGGCTCCAGCGCGAATTCGACCCGGCAGGGGTCTTCAACCCCGGCCGTTGGGGCTTTGGCCTCTGAGCCCAGGAACGACATGCAGACCCACCTCGCCCCCGAATACCAGGGCACGCCCGACGGCCAGGCGGCCGAAGCCATCCTGCGCAAGTGCGTGCACTGCGGTTTTTGCACCGCCACCTGCCCCACCTACCAACTGCTCGGCGACGAGCTGGACGGCCCGCGTGGCCGCATCTACCTGATCAAGCAGGTGCTGGAAGGCCAGAAACCGACCCGCGCCACCCAGCAGCACCTGGACCGCTGCCTGACCTGCCGCAACTGCGAATCCACCTGCCCCAGCGGGGTGGACTACGGCCACCTGGTGGACATCGGCCGCAAGGTGGTGGACGCCCAGGTACCGCGCCCGGTGGGCGAGCGCGCGGTGCGCTGGCTGCTCAAGGAAGGGCTGCCCTCACCGCTGTTCGGGCCGGCGCTGCGGCTGGGGCAGGCGGTGCGCGGCCTGCTGCCCGCGGCCCTGCAGGCCAAGGTGCCGCCCCGGCAGGCCGCTGGAACCTGGCCGCAGCGGGTGCACGCGCGCCGGGTGCTCATGCTCGAAGGCTGCGTGCAGCCGGCCATGATTCCCAACATCAACGCCGCCACCGCGCGGGTGTTGGACGCCGCCGGCGTGCAGACCGTGCGGGCGCCCCAGGCCGGCTGCTGCGGCGCGGTCAAGTTCCACCTGAACGACCAGGTCGGCGGGCTGGACCAGATGCGCGCCAACATCGACGCCTGGTGGCCTTTCATCGACCCGGCGGCGGCGCAGCCGGTGGAGGCGATCGTGATGAACGCCTCGGGCTGCGGGGTGACGGTGAAGGAATACGCCCACCTGCTGCGCCACGACCCGGCCTACGCCGAGAAGGCGGCCCGCGTCAGCGCGTTGACGAAAGACCTGAGCGAGTTGCTGCCCGACCTGGTGCCGGCCCTGCAAGGGCGGCTGCGGCTGGGCGCCGAAGGCCCGGCACTGGCCTTCCACCCGCCCTGCACGCTGCAGCACGGCCAGCGGCTGCGTGGCGGCGTGGAGCAGCACCTGGGGGCGCTGGGCTTTCGGGTGCAGGTGGCGCGCAACGAGGCGCACCTGTGCTGCGGCTCGGCCGGCACCTACTCGGTGCTGAACCCGGGCCTGTCCACCCAGCTGCGCGACCGCAAGCTCGGCCACCTGGGCGAGCTGGGGGCCGAGACCATCGTGTCGGCCAACATCGGCTGCATCACCCACCTGCAAAGCGGCACCGACACCCCGGTGAAACACTGGGTGGAGGTGCTGGACGCGGCCCTGCAACCGGCCGACTGACGCCCCACCCATGCTGCACGCCCTGGCCGCCCTGCTGAGCCTGCAGCTGCTGGGCGAGGCGGTGGTGCGCTGGCTGGCCTGGCCGGTGCCGGGCCCGGTGCTGGGCATGGCCCTGCTGGTGCTGGCCCTGGCCGCGCGCCCGGCCTGGCTGGCGGCGCTGCGGCCCACCGCGCAGGGGCTGCTGCAACACCTGTCGCTGCTGTTCGTGCCGGCGGGCGTCGGCGTCATGCTGCACCTGCAGCGGCTGGGCGAGGAGGCCTGGGCCATCGGCATCGCGCTGGTGCTGAGCACCTGGATCGGCATGGCCTGCGCCGCCGGCGTCTGCGTGGCCCTGATGCGTGGGCACGCGCGCCGCCCCGACACCCCGCCCGCGGACGGCGCGCCATGAGCCCCGACACCCCGCCAAGCCTGACCGACATCTGGGTCTATTTGTCGGCCACGCCGCTGCTGGGCCTGACGCTGACGCTGCTGGTCTACCTGGCGGCCTACCGCCTGTCCACCGCATGGCGCCACCACCCGCTGGCCAACCCGGTGGCGCTGTCCATCGTGCTGCTGGGCACGTTGCTGTGGGCCACCGGCACGCCCTACGCCACCTACTTTGCCGGCGCCCAGTTTGTGCACTTCCTGCTGGGGCCGGCCACGGTGGCGCTGGCGGTGCCGCTGTTTGAGCAACTGGGCCGCCTGCGCCGCCTCTGGTGGCCGCTGCTGGGGGGGCTGGTGGCCGGCACCCTGGCGGGCACGGTCAGCGCGGTGCTGCTGGCGCAGGCGCTGGGCGCTTCGCCGGCCACGCTGGCGTCGCTGGCGCCCAAGTCGGTGACCTCGCCGGTGGCCATGGGCATCGCCGCGCAACTGGGCGGGCTGCCGTCGCTGACGGCGGTGCTGGTGGTCTGCACCGGGGTGGTGGGGGCGGCCAGTGCGCGGGTGCTGTTCAACCTGCTGCGCATCCACGACCCGGTGGTGCGCGGGCTGGCGCTGGGCACGGCGGCGCACGGCATCGGCACGGCGCGGGCGTTCCAGGTGAGCGCCGAAATGGGCGCCTTTGCCGGCCTGGCCATGGGGCTGACCGCCCTGTTCAGCGCGCTGGTGCTGCCCTGGCTGGTGCCGCCGCTGCTGCGGGCGCTGGGCTGAGGCCTGCCGGCCGGCCCGGCCCCGCCGTCAGCCGTGCAGGTCGTCGCGGCGGGCGATTTCCAGCAGGCGCTCCAGCTCGTGCGGGTGCACCCGTTCGTTGTGGCGGTGCCAGCGCTGGATCAGCCACATCACCCCGGCGACGATCAGGCCGAAGGCGGTGATGGCCCCGAACGCCGACAAGCCCACCCCGGTGGAAAAGCTGTACAGAAAACCCAGGCCCAGGATGCAGGCCTGCTCGTTGAAGTTCTGCACCGCGATGGACCGGCCCGCGCCCATGAGGTTGTGGCCGCGGTGCTGCAGCAGCGCGTTCATGGGCACCACCAGAAAGCCGCCCAGCCCGCCCAGCGCGATCAGGAAGGGCACCGCCACCCAGACGTTGTCGATGAAGTTCATCAGCACCACCAGCAGCCCCATCGCGACGCCCAGCGGCATGACACGGGTGGCGTGTTCCAGCCGCATGCGCAACGACGCCGCCACCGCCCCGACCGCGGTGCCGATGGCCACCACCCCCACCAGCGACGAGGCCTGGGTGGTGCTGTACCCCAGGGCTGCCGCGGCCCAGGCCAGCACGATGTAGCGCAGGTTGCCGCTGACGCCCCAGAACAGGGTGGTGGTGGACAGGGAGATCTGGCCAAGCCGGTCGCGCCAGAGGCGGCCGTTGCAGATCCAGAAATCGGGCAGCAGCGCCAGCGGGTTGGCCGGCATGTGGCGCAGCGCGGCCCCGGTGCGCGGGATGCGGGTGTTGAACCACGCCGCCAGGCCATAGACCGGCACCAGCAGCGCGATGGCGGCCTCGGCCGGGGTGTTGATGGCCAGGCCCAGGCCCGGCACCTGCAGTTCCAGCGCCAGCAGCCGGCCCGACACCAGCGGCCCCACCAGCTGCCCGCCCAGCACCACGCCCAGGATGATGGAGGCGATGGTCAGGCCCTCGATCCAGCCGTTGGCCTTGACCAGTTGCGACGGCGGCAGGAGTTCGGTGAGGATGCCGTACTTGGCCGGCGAATAGGCCGCCGCCCCCAGCCCGACGATGGCGTAGGCCAGCAAGGGGTGCAGGCTGGTGAGCATGAGCAGACAGCCCACCACCTTGATGGCGTTGCTGACGAACATGACCCGGCCTTTGGGCCGGGCGTCGGCGAAGGCGCCCACGAACGGCGCCAGCACCACGTAGAACAGGGCGAACATGGGCACCAGCGCGGCGCTCTGCCACTCCGGCGCGCCCCGGGTGCGCAACAGCTCCACGGCCACCACGAACAAGGCGTTGTCGGCCAGCGAGCTGAAGAACTGCGCCGTCATGATGGTGTAGAAACCGCGCTTCATGGCCATGAAATTGGGTGCGTAACAGCGTTGGGCAGGCGGTTTTTGTGCAACAGTGGCGGCTCGTGGGCTGGCCGCATTGTCTCCGGCGATGCGCGGTTATAGCACGGCCGCCCCCGGCCCCGGCGCCCCTGTGGGCGACGGGGTTTCACCGCTCACTTCTGCCGCCATGCCACGCCCCATCCTTGCCACCGTTCACCCCCAGGCCCTGCGCCACAACCTGGCGCGCGCGCGCCGCGCCGTGCCCGACACCCGGGTTTGGGCCGTCGTCAAGGCCAACGCCTACGGCCACGGCCTGGAGCGGGTGTTCGACGCGCTGCGCGGCGCCGACGGCTTCGCCCTGCTCGACCTGGCCGAGGCCGAACGCCTGCGCGCCCTGGACTGGCGCGGCCCCATCCTGCTGCTGGAAGGCTGCTTCGAGCCGCGCGACCTGGAGCTGTGCTCGCGCCTGCACCTGTGGCACGCGGTGCACTGCGAAGAACAGATCGACTGGCTCAGCCGCCACAAGACGCAGGTGCCGCACCGCGTCTTCCTGAAGATGAACTCCGGCATGAACCGGCTGGGCTTCCGGCCCGACGCCTTCCGCGCCGCCTGGACCCGGCTCAACGCCCTGCCGCAGGTGGACGAAATCTCCCTCATGACCCACTTCAGCGACGCCGACGGACCGCGCGGCATCGCCCACCAGGTGGCCACCTTTGAGGCCGCCAGCGCCGACCTGCCGGGCGAGCGCAGCCTGTGCAACAGCGCCGCCCTGCTGCGCCACGCCCACACCCCGCTGCACGGCGGGCTGACCCTGGCCGCCGACTGGGTGCGCCAGGGCATCGCCCTGTACGGCAGCGCACCCGACCACCCCTGCCACCGCGCCGCCGATTGGGACCTGCGCCCGACCCTGACGCTGTCGAGCCGGCTGATCGCCACCCAGACACTGGCGCCGGGCGACACGGTGGGCTACGGCTCCACCTTCACCGCCACGCAACCGATGCGGGTGGGCGTGGTGGCCTGTGGCTACGCCGACGGCTACCCGCGCCACGCCGGCACCGGCACGCCGGTGCTGGTGGCGGGCGTGCGCACCCGGCTGGTCGGTCGCGTCAGCATGGACATGCTGGCGGTGGACCTGGCGCCGCTGGACGCCGCCGGGGTGCCGGCCAGCGTGGGCAGCGAGGTGGTGTTGTGGGGCGTGGCGGCGTCGGGCGCGGCGCTGCCCATCGACGAGGTGGCCCAGGCCGCCGGCACCATCGCCTACGAGCTGATGTGCGCGGTGGCCGCCCGGGTGCCTTTCGCGACCGAGCCCGAGCCTGCCTGATATACCCTACGGCGTATACTGGCTCCACTTTTTTGCCGCCCCTGCCATGACCCTTGCCCGCCCCTCCCCGTTGAAGTTCCTGATGCCCGGCTGGTTTTCGCTGGTGATGGGCCTGACCGGCCTGGCGCTGGCCTGGCACGCCGCCGCCCCCGCCCTGGGCGAGATGGCCACCGGCGGCGCACTGGTGCTGGCCGGCCTGGGCCTGGCGGTGTTTGCCGCCCTGGCCGCGGCGTCGCTCTGGCGCTGGCAACGCCACCCCGAAGCCCTGGCCGAGGACCTGAAGCACCCGGTGCGCCACGCCTTTGTGGCGGCGGTGCCGGTGTCGCTGCTGTTGCTGGCCACCGCCGCCCACGCGCTGGGCCTGACCGGCGCGGTGGTGCAGGCCGTGTGGTGGGCCGGCAGCGGCCTGCAGCTGTGGGCCACGCTGTGGGTGCTGGGGCGCTGGCTGTCGCCGCAGGCCCAGGCCAGCAGCAGCGCCCAGGCCGGCGCGCTGTGGCCGGGGGTGACGCCGCTGCTGTTCATCCCGGTGGTGGGCAACGTGGTTGCGCCGCTGGCCGGCGTGGGGCTGGGGCATGGCGGCTGGTCGGCCGCGCAGTTCGGCATCGGGGTGTGCTTCTGGCCGGTGGTGCTGGGGCTGGTGTTGGTGCGCCGCCTGGCGCACAGCCCGCTGCCGGAACGGCTGCTGCCGACCTGGGCCATCGCGGTGGCGCCGCCGTCGGTGGTGGGGCTGGGGCTGCTGGCCTTCCAGGCCTCCACCCCGGTGGTGCAGGCCTGCTGGGGCGCCGCCCTGTTCACGCTGCTGTGGGTGGGCGCTCAGGGCAAGCGCATGGTGGCCCAGCCCTTTGGCCTGACCTTCTGGGCGCTGTCCTTCCCGCTGGCGGCTTTCACCACCCTCACGCTCAAGCTGGCGGCGCTGCAGAACTCGGCCGCGCAGCAGACGCTGGGCTTGCTGCTGCTGGCCATCACCTCGCTGGTGGTGGTGGGCCTGGCGCTGGCCACGTTGCGCGGCCTGCGCGACGGCACGCTGCTGGCGCCGGAACCGGTGGCGCAGATCACCCCGGTCTGAGGCCTCAGCGGCCCGCCGGGCTGCAGTCGGCGAAGCCGTAGCGTTCGCAGAACGGGCTGCCCCACAGCGGCAGCCAGCGCGGGTAGTCGTGGAACTGGCGCGCCACCTCGGCCAGCACCTGTTCGCGGTAGGCGGCGTAGCGGAAGCCCTCGCCGTCGAGCTGGTGATAGGTCACGCCGGCCACCTGAAAGCTGCGGGTGCTGACGCGCTCGAAGAAGGCCTGGTGCGCGGCGGCGTCCACCGGGTCGCGGAAGAACACCCGCACCGCCTGGCCGTCCCAGGCGCGGAAGTCGACCAGCTGGTCGTCCTGGCGGGCGTGGTGGCGGCCCAGGCCGTACACCGGCACGTAACGCCCCGACACGTAAGACAGGATGGCCGCCGGGCTGTAGGCGTGGGCCATCAGGTGGGCGCCGGGCGGCAGGTCGCGCTCCAGCGCGGCGACGATGGCCGGCACCTCGCGCAGGAACACGGCTTTTTCGTA
>NZ_JAAQQT010000546.1:0-4534 GCF_011742065.1 Aquabacterium sp. A08 | reverse complement strand
GGCCCGCGTGCCCCTGGGCGATGGCGCGCGCAACTTCGATCTCCTAAAATATGCGGCAGATCACCGCCACGCCCAGGCCCTGCTGCTGGACGCCCAGGTCCAAGGCTACGGCGGTGGTGGACACGCTTTCGACTGGACAGCCTTCCCGTGGTCACACCCGCAACTCAACGCCAGCGCTCGCCTCGTTTTGTCTGGTGGGCTCACACCTGCAAATGCGACCGATGGCGTGCGCTTGGTGCGGCCTTGGGCGGTTGACGTGAGTTCGGGCGTGGAAAGCGCCAAGGGCATCAAGTGCCCGGACCTGATCGACCGCTTCGTGGCCGCCGTGCGCCGCGCCGATGCCGAACCCGTTGCAGACTGAACGCCCTCCCCGCGCACCCCGCCGCCGTCACGGCCCCCAGACCCGCGTCGCGGGTGCAAACCACCTCCCCAGTGGGCGCTGGCCTCCACCGCCCCACCCTCTTTGAAAGCCGAACCATGTTCGAATACCAGCAACCCGATGCTCAGGGCCATTTCGGCCCCTACGGCGGCAGCTTCATCAGCGAGACGCTGACCCACGCCATCGCCGAACTGCGCGCGGCCTATGCCCGGTACCAGCACGACCCCGAGTTCCTGCGCGAATTCCAGTACGAACTCAAACACTTCGTGGGCCGGCCCAGCCCGGTGTACCACGCCGCGCGCACCAGCCGCGAAATGGGCGGCGCGCAAATCTTCCTCAAGCGCGAGGACCTGAACCACACCGGCGCGCACAAGATCAACAACGTCATCGGTCAGGCCATGCTGGCCAAGCGCATGGGCAAGCCGCGCGTCATTGCCGAGACCGGTGCCGGCCAGCACGGTGTGGCCACGGCCACCATCTGCGCCCGCTATGGGCTGGAATGCGTGGTGTACATGGGCGCCGAGGACGTGAAGCGCCAAAGCCCCAACGTGTACCGCATGAAGCTGCTGGGCGCCACCGTGGTGCCGGTGGAAAGCGGCAGCAAGACCCTAAAGGACGCGCTGAACGAGGCCATGCGCGACTGGGTGACGAACGTGGAAAACACCTTCTACATCATCGGCACCGTGGCCGGCCCGCACCCCTACCCCATGATGGTGCGGGACTTCCAGAGCGTGATCGGCAACGAGGCGCTGGAGCAGATGCCCGAGATGCTGGCCGACCTGCGGCTGCCCGGCAACGGCACCGAATTGCAACCCGACGCGGTGATCGCCTGCGTCGGTGGCGGCAGCAACGCCATGGGCATTTTCCACCCCTACATCGCGCACGAGGGCACGCGCCTGATCGGCGTGGAAGCCGCGGGCGAAGGCATGGACACGAACAAGCACTCCGCCTCGCTGCAACTGGGCCAGCCCGGCGTGCTGCACGGCAACCGCACCTACATCCTGCAGGACGACAACGGCCAGATCACCGAAACCCACAGCATCAGCGCCGGGCTGGACTACCCCGGCGTGGGCCCCGAACACGCCTGGCTCAAGGACATCGGCCGGGCCGAGTACGTGGGCATCACCGACACCGAGGCGCTGGAGGCCTTCCACTACCTGTGCCGCACCGAGGGCATCATCCCCGCGCTGGAGTCCAGCCACGCGGTGGCTTACGCGCTGAAGCTGGCCAAGACCATGCGGCCGAACCAGTCCATCCTGGTCAACCTGTCGGGCCGGGGCGACAAGGACATCGGCACCGTGGCCGACCTGTCGCAAGCCGATTTTTATTGCCGCCCCAGCTGCCGTGGCCAGTCCGTCAAGGGCGGCACCGAACAGCCCGTGACCCTGATGAAAGCCTGACGCCATGAGCCGCATCGCCTCTACCCTCCAGCAGCTCCAGGCCCAGGGCCGCAAGGCGCTGATCCCCTACGTCACCGCCGGCTTCCCCTATGCCGACGTGACACCCGAGCTGATGCACGCCATGGTCGCGGCGGGTTCGGACATCATCGAACTCGGCGTGCCGTTCTCCGACCCCATGGCCGACGGCCCGGTGATCCAGAAGGCCGGTGAACAAGCGCTGACCTTCGGCGTGGGCATGGCCCAGGTGCTGGACATGGTGCGCGCCTTCCGCCAGACCGACGCCACCACCCCGGTGGTGCTGATGGGTTACGCCAACCCGGTGGAGCGCTACGAAATCAAGCACGGCGCCGGCAGCTTCGCGCGCGACGCCGCCGCCGCCGGCGTGGACGGTGTGCTGATCGTGGACTACCCGCCCGAGGAATGCGAGGCCTTTGCCGCCGCTTTGAAGCAGCACGGGCTGGACCTGATCTTCCTGCTGGCCCCCACCAGCACCGACGAGCGCATGGCCCAGGTGGGCCGCGTCGCCAGCGGCTACGTGTACTACGTGTCGCTCAAGGGCGTGACCGGCGCCGGCCACCTCGACACCGACGCGGTGGAAGCCATGCTGCCGCGCATCCGCCGCCACGTGAACACCCCGGTGGGCGTGGGCTTTGGCATCCGCGACGCGGCCACCGCCTGCGCCGTGGGCCGCAGCGCCGACGCGGTGGTCATCGGCACCAAGATCATCCAGCTGATCGAGCACGAAACCCGCGAGAACGTCGCCCCGGTGGCGGGCGCCTTCCTCGCCGGCATCCGCCAGGCGCTGGACGGCTTGCGCGCATAATGTCGCCCATTCGCGAGCGCCCCACCCCACCCGGTGGGCGGCGTTCCCTGTGACCAGCAAGGAGAAACCATGTCCTGGCTCGAAAAACTGTTGCCCCCCAAGATCACCCACACCGACCCGGCCGAGCGCCGCAGCATCCCCGAGGGGCTGTGGATCAAGTGCCCGAGCTGCGAAGCGGTACTCTACAAGACCGACCTGGAAAAGAACCAGAACGTCTGCCCGCACTGCTCGCACCACCACCGCATCGGTGCCCGCGCCCGTTTGAACGCGTTCCTGGACGCCGAAGGCCGCTACGAGATCGGCCAGGAGGTCATCCCGGTCGATGCGCTGAAGTTCAAGGATAGCCGCAAATACCCCGAGCGCCTGAAAGAAGCGCTGGAGGCCACCGGCGAGACCGATGCGCTGGTCGTCATGGGCGGGGCGGTGCACACCCTGCCGGTGGTGGTGGCGTGTTTCGAGTTCGACTTCATGGGCGGCTCCATGGGCTCGGTGGTGGGCGAGCGTTTTGTGCGCGGCGTGGAAAACGCCATCGAACAGAAGGTGCCCTTCCTGTGCTTCACCGCCACTGGCGGCGCGCGCATGCAGGAAGGCCTGCTGAGCCTGATGCAGATGGCCAAGACCAACGCCGCCCTCACCCGGCTGGCCAAGAAGGGCCTGCCCTACATCAGCGTGCTGACCGACCCGACCATGGGCGGCGTGAGCGCCGGTTTCGCCTTCGTCGGCGACGTGGTGATCGCCGAACCCAAGGCCCTGATCGGCTTTGCCGGCCCGCGCGTGATCGAAAACACCGTGCGGGTGAAGCTGCCCGAGGGTTTCCAGCGCGCCGAATTCCTGCAGACCAAGGGCGCGGTGGACTTCATTTGCGACCGGCGCGAGCTGCGCGGCACCGTGGCCAACGTGCTGGCCATGCTGCAGCGCCAGAGCGCCGACGCCGTCGCCTGAGCCACGACTTGCGGCCCGGGTGACGACGGTGCACATCCCCCTGTTTCCGCTGGGCACGGTGTTGTTCCCCGGCGGCGTGTTGCCGCTGCAGATTTTTGAGGTGCGCTACCTGGACATGATGCAGCGCTGCCAGCGCGAGGGCACGCCCTTTGGCGTGGTGACGCTGCAGCAGGGCCACGAGGTGCAGCGGCGCGACCCGCAGGGTGGCGAGGCCTATGCGCAGGAGTCCTTCCTGCCGGTGGGCACGCTGGCCCACCTGACCGAGGTGGTGCAGCCCCAACCCGGGCTGCTGCGCATCGTCTGCACCGGCGGGGAGCGCTTCCGCGTGCTGACGTGTGAAAAACTCAAACACGGCCTGTGGGTGGCCGAGGTGCAGACCCTGCCCTCCGACCAGGCCGTGCCGGTACCGCCCGAACTGCAGGGCATGGGCACCGCCCTGCGGCAGCTGCACGCCCGCCTGCAGGCCGACCACCCGGGGCAACTGGCCCCACTGCCGCCCGATTCAGACGTCGGCAGCCCCTGGCAGGACGCCGGCTGGCTGGCCCACCGCTGGGCCGAACTGCTGCCCTTGCCCGCCGAAACCAAGCAACGCCTGCTGACGCTGGACAGCCCGCTGCTGCGGCTGGAACTGGTGGGCGACGCGCTCGACCAGCTCGGCGTGCCGCACTGAGGCGCGGGCCTGCGCCGGCGGACCGCTGCGCGTCGGCGCCCGAGTCGTGCGCGGCTGTTCCGGCGCTGGCCGGCAGCCCCTGTCAGGCTTTGGAACGGCGGCGCGCGGGTTTGCTGTCGGCCGGGCCGCTTTTGGGCGGGGCCTGCACCTGCTCCAGCCACAACAGCGCGTCCAGGTGCGCCAGAAAGTGCCGCAGGTAGGCGGGCGACCGCTCGCGCATCAGCACCAAGGTGCGCAACACCAACCGGTGCGAGTTCAGCGGACCGGCGTTGTCCGGCCCCCGGGCCAGGGCCTGGGCCAGCTGTGCGTCGGCCGACACC
>NZ_JAAQQT010000545.1:0-2254 GCF_011742065.1 Aquabacterium sp. A08 | reverse complement strand
CTGCAGACCGACGCCCGCCAGCCCAACCACCGGCTGGCCGAGCGCTGCGGGGTGTCGCCGGCCACGGCGCTGCGGCGGGTGCGCCGGCTGGAGGCGCAAGGCATCATCGAACGCCAGGTGGCCCTGTTGCAACCGGAACGGCTGGCCGCCGCCCTGGGCCACGGCCTGACGGCGCTGGTGGAGGTGAGCCTGGACCGCCAGGGCGAGGAGCACCTGGACGCCTTCGAGCGCCACGCCGTGGCCGACGCGGCGGTGCAGCAGTGCTACCGCGTGGCCAGCGGCCCCGACTTCGTGCTGGTGCTGGCCGTGACCGACATGCCCGCTTACCTGGCGGTGGCGCAGCGCCTGTTCACCCAGCACGCCAACGTGCGCAACGTCAAGGCCTTCTTCAGCGTCAAGCGGGCCAAGTTCCAGCCGGCACAACCGCTGCCGGCCGCGCCACCAGCGGCCCCCCGGGCCTGAAGCGGGCGCATAATTTTAGGGAACCCGGGCCGGTCACGGCCGGTCGTTCCACAGACACACCCCCGTGTGCACCACCAGGAGGACTCCCCCATGCGCTTGTCGGCCCACGCCCGCACCCTCATCACCGCCGCCACTCTCGGGCTGTCGGCCCTGGCCCCCACTTGGGCGCAGGAACTGGTGAGCGTGCGCAACCCCAACGTCAACCTGCGCGCCCAACCCGGCACCCAGGGCGAGGTGCTGTGGAAACTGGCCCAGGGCTACCCGCTGCAGGTGCTGGAACGCCAAGGCGACTGGCTGCGGGTGCGCGACTTCGAGGGCGACGAGGGCTGGATCGCCCGCAGCGTCACCAGCGACGCGCGGCACCACGTGGTCAAGGCCCGGGTGCTGAACCTGCGCGCCGGCCCCGGCACCCAGCACCCGGTGGTGGCCAAGGCCGCCTACGGCGACGTGCTGCGCACCAACCGCCGCCAGGGCGACTGGGTGCAGCTGCAAGCCCCCCAGGGCAGCGGCACCGTCTGGGCCGCCAGCGACCTGCTCTGGGGCTGGTGAGGCCGCCTCACTTCGGGGTTTTGCGCGGCCGCTGCCAGTTGGGAATGCTGAGCTGTTTGCCGCGCGCCACGCTCAGGGCGCCGGGCGGGGTGTCCTTGGTGATGGTGGAGCCGCCGGCCACCGTGCCACCGGCGCCCAGCGTCACCGGGGCCACCAGCACGCAGTTGCTGCCCACGTGCACGTCGGCCTCGATCACGGTGCGGTGTTTGTTGGCGCCGTCGTAGTTGGCGGTGATGCTGCCCGCGCCGTAGTTGACGCGTTCGCCCACGGTGGCGTCGCCCAGGTAGGCCAGGTGGTTGGCCTTGGCCCCGGCGGCCAGGGTGGAGTTTTTCACTTCGACGAAGTTGCCAATGTGCACCTCGGGCCCCAGTTGCGCGCCGGGGCGCAGGCGGGCGAAGGGGCCCACCCAGGCACGCTCGCCCACTTGGACACCGGCCTTTTCACCGTCGATGTGGGTGAAGGGGTGGACCACCGCGCCGGCTTCGATGCGGGCGTTGGCGATCACGCAGTTCGCACCGATGCGCACGCCGTCGCCCAGCGCCACCGTGCCCTCGAACACGCAGTTGACGTCGATGTCCACGTCCTGCCCGCAGGTGAGCGTGCCGCGCACGTCCAGCCGGGCCGGGTCGGCCAGGCGCACGCCGGCTTCCATCAAGTCGGCGGCCAGGCGGCGTTGGTGGGCACGCTCCAGCTCGGCCAGTTGCGCCGGGCTGTTGACGCCGGCCACCTGCATCGCGTCGTCGATGCGGTGCGCCAGCACCCGGGCGCCGTCGGCCACCGCGAACTGGACCACGTCGGTCAGGTAGTACTCCTGCTGGGCGTTGCGGTTGTCCAGCCGCGCCAGCCAGGCGCGCAGCCGGCGCGTGGGCACGGCCATGATGCCGCTGTAAATCTCGGTCAGGGCGCGCTGCGCCTCACTCGCGTCCTTGTGCTCGACGATGGCTTGCACGCCGCCGGTGGCGTCGCGCACGATGCGGCCGTAGCCGGTGGGGTCGGGCAGGTCCAGCGTGAGCAGGGCCAGGTGTTCGCCCGCGCACAGCGCCAGCAGGGCCTGCAAGGTGTCGGGCCGGGTCAGCGGCACGTCGCCGGACAACACCAGCGTCACGCCGTCGTCGGCCAGCACCGGCACCGCCTGCTGCACCGCGTGGCCGGTGCCCAGCTGGGGTTCCTGGCGCACAAAGTCCAGCGCCAGCGCCGGGGTGGCCAGGGGCGCCAGCGCGGCTTCCACCTGTTCGGCGCCGTG
>NZ_JAAQQT010000544.1:0-29123 GCF_011742065.1 Aquabacterium sp. A08 | reverse complement strand
GAGCGCATCGGCCAGGCCTACCCCGAGTTCGACCGGATTTTTGCCAACATCGGCAACCCCTCGGTGGCCCAGGGCAACGTGTTCTTCCGCGCCAAACCCTGGGAGGAACGCGAACGCACCACCCAAGAGATCGCCCGCGAGGTCGCGCCGAAGATCGCCGGCCTGCCCGGCATCAGCGCCTTCCCCATCACCCCGCCGTCGCTGGGCCAGGGCTTTCGCGAACGGCCGATCAACTACGTGATCGTCACCAACGACAGCTACGCCAACCTGGCCCAGGTGGTGCGGCAGTTCCAGGACCGCCTGGCGCAGCAGCCCGGCTTTTTGCAGGTGGACACCGACCTGCGCTTGAACAAGCCCGAAATCCGCCTCGACGTGGACCGCGAGCGCGCCGCCGACATGGGGGTGAGCGTGGACGCCATCGCCCGCACCGTGGAAACCATGCTGGGCGGCCGCCTGGTCACCCGCTACAAGCGCGACGGCGAGCAGTACGACGTGGTGGTGCAGACCGAGTCGTCCCAGCGCAGCACGCCCGACGACATCGACCGCCTGTTCGTGCGCGGCCGCAACGACGCGATGATCCCGCTGGCCTCGCTGGTGAGCACGCGCGAGGTGGTGGTGCCGCGCGAGCTGAACCACTTCGGCCAGCGCCGCAGCGCGTCCATCACCGCCAACCTGGCGCCCGAACTGGCCCTGGGCCAGGCGCTGGAGATCATGGACGGCATCGCCCGCGAGGTGTTGCCGCCGGGTTACACCACCGACCTCAACGGCCAAAGCCGTGAATTCCGCAACGCCTCCGGCTCGCTGGCGGTGGTGTTCGTGCTGGCGCTGTTGTTCATTTACCTGGTGCTGGCCGCGCAGTTCGAGAGCTTCATCGACCCCTTCGTCATCATGCTCAGCGTGCCACTGTCCATGCTGGGTGCGTTGTTGGCGCTCAAACTGACCGGGGGCACCCTCAACGTGTTCAGCCAGATCGGCCTGATCACCCTGGTGGGATTGATCACCAAGCACGGCATCCTGATCGTGGAGTTCGCCAACCAGCTGCGCCAGCAGGGGCTGGACGTGGCCGCCGCGGTGCGCCAGTCGGCCGAGTTGCGGCTGCGCCCCATCCTGATGACCACCGGCGCCATGGTGCTGGGCGCGGTGCCCCTGGCCCTGGCCAGCGGTGCCGGGGCCGAGAGCCGCCAGCAGATCGGTTGGGTCATCGTCGGGGGGATGAGCCTGGGCACGCTGCTGACCATTTTCGTGGTGCCCACGGTCTACACCCTGTTCGCCCGCCGCCAGGTGCCCGGCGCGAACCGGGCCGGGCTGCCGGCCACGGCCGACGCCTGAGCCGCAGCCCCTTCAACTGCGGGGCAGGCCGATGAGGTCGCTCGCGGTCATCGGGGTGTGCGGGTCGGGCCACTGGTCGGCCCGCAGGCCATGCGCGTGCACCGCATCGGCCACGGCCGCCTGTACCGCGGCCCGGTCGGCGCCCACGCCGCGGCACAGCCGCGCGCCCACCCAGCCGGCCAGCACGTCGCCGGTGCCGGCCGTGGCCAGCAGGCCGTTGCCGGTGGGGTTCAGGCGCGGCACCTGTCCTGGGGCCGCCACCACGCTGCCAGAGCCCTTGAGCACCACGGTGGTCCCCGTTCGCTCGGCCAGCGCCTGGGCCGCCGCCAGGCGGTCGGCCTGTACGGTGGCGGTGTCGCAGCCCAGCAGCCGTGCGGCCTCCAGCGGGTGCGGCGTCAACACGGTGGTGTGCCCTTGTGTCGCGCGGGCGCTGAGCAAGGCTTGCAGGGCCGGGTCGGCGGCCACGGCGTTCAGGCCGTCCGCGTCCAGCACCACGCAGGGGCTGCGGGCCAGCCAGGACGGCAGCCAGTTGGCCACCGCCACGCCGCCGCCGCAACCGCAAACGCTGACCATGTCGGGCTCTGCCGCCAGCTTGGCCAGGGCCTCGGCGGGGCGGAACATCAATTCGGGTTGCAGCGGGTCGGCGGCCCACGCCGGTGCTTGCCCGGGACGACCCAGCAGCCCGACGTAAACCCGACCGGCCCCGGCGTGCAAACCTGCCCGGGCGGCCAGCACCGCCGCACCGGTCATGCCCTGGCCGTTGACCGCGGCGTCCTGCCCGCCGATCACCAACAGGTTGCCGCGGCTGCCTTTGTGGCTGGCGTGGTCGGCCTGCCAGGGGTGCTGTGCCGGGGCGGGGTGCAGCCAGGCGTCGGGCGGGGTGTCCGGTGCGTCGGGGCGGGTGACGTCCAGGTCGTCGAACCACAGCTCGCCGCAGGCGGTGCGACCGTGTCCGGTGAACAGGCCGGGTTTCAGCGTCAGCAGCGCCAGCGTGTGTCGCGCACCGGTCGGCCGGCAAGGCGCAGGGCTGAGCCAGCGCCCGGTGTCGGGGTCCAGCCCGCTGGGCAGGTCCACGCACAACACCGGGGCGGTTGTGTTCTGCAGCCAGTGGCTGGCGTCGGCCAGGGCGCCGCCCATGGGCCGCTGCAGGCCCAGGCCCAGCAGCGCGTCCACCGCCAGGTCCACCCGCGCGGGGGGGGTGTCGACGAACGCCACGCCCGCGGCTTGCGCCGCTGCGTAAGCGGCGCGCGCATCCGGCGGCAGGCGGGTGGCATCGCCCAGCCAGCCCACCTGCACCGTGCCGCCCAGCGGGGTCAGGTGCCGGTGCCAGGCCAGCGCGGCCACCAGCCCGTCGCCGCCGTTGTTGCCGCCGCCACACGCCACCCACACCGACCGCGCGTGCGGCACCAGCGCCCGCCCCAGCCGGTACACGGCCAGGCCGGCCCGTTGCATCAGGGTGTGGGGCGGCAGCCTGGCCAGGGCCTGGGCTTCCAGCGCGCGCGTGGCGGCACTGCGGCAGAGCGGCAGGGGGCGGGGCAGGGCGGCAAGGGGCAGGCGTTGCATGGGCGGGGGTGTCTCGACCGGATTTCTGGCGAATGCTATACTCGACAGGCTTTGTGAATCGTGGTTGCGCTTGCGCGACCCATTCGCCAAGCAATCGCAAACAGGCCCACACAGGTGTCGCCCGCCCATTGTGCGGGGGATCGGGGCCTGCTTTAAGACCCAACCTCTGGAAAGATCTCAATCATGTCCATTTCCATGCGCGAAATGCTGGAAGCCGGTGTCCACTTCGGTCACCAAACCCGCTTCTGGAACCCCAAGATGGCCCCGTTCATCTTCGGTCACCGCAACAAAATCCACATCGTCAACCTCGAAAAGACGTTGCCGATGTTCGAAGAGGCCGCCAAGTTCGTGCGCCAGCTGACCGCCAACGGCGGCACCGTGCTGATGGTGGGCACCAAGCGCCAGTCGCGTGACATCGTGGCCCAGGAAGCCGCCCGTGCCGGCGTGCCCTGTGTGGAACAGCGTTGGCTCGGCGGCATGCTGACCAACTTCAAGACGGTCAAAACCTCCATCAAGCGCCTGAAAGACATGCAGGCCCAGCAGGAAGCCGGCCTGGACGCCATGTCCAAGAAAGAACAGTTGATGTTCGCCCGCGAAATGGAAAAGCTGGAAAAAGACATCGGCGGCATCCAGAACATGACCGCCCTGCCGGACGCCATTTTCGTGATCGACGTCGGCTACCACAAGATCGCCGTGTCTGAGGCCAAGAAGCTGGGCATTCCGCTGATCGGCGTGGTCGACACCAACCACAACCCCGAAGGCATCGACTACGTGATCCCCGGCAACGACGACTCGGCCAAGGCCGTGGCCTTGTACGCCCGTGGCATCGCCGACGCCATCCTGGAAGGCCGTGCCAACGCCGGCAACGACCTGGTCAAGGCCGTGCAAGCCGACAGCAGCGACGAGTTCGTCGAAGTGCAAGACGCCGCCTGAGCGCCTGCGCCCAACACAAAAGGGGCTCCAGCAGCCCCTTTTTTGTAACCGTTTTTTCACCCAGACACTGAATCATTGAGCCGCAACGGCTCAGACGGAGAAACAAGATGGCTGCAATCACCGCAAGCATGGTCGCCGAACTGCGCGCCAAGACCGACGCCCCCATGATGGAATGCAAGAAGGCCCTGACCGAGGCCGACGGCAACATGGACAAGGCCGAGGAAATCCTGCGCGTCAAGCTGGGCAACAAGGCCGGCAAGGCCGCCAGCCGCGTGACCGCCGAAGGCGTGGTCGCCTCCTTCATCGATGGCAACACCGGTGCCCTGGTCGAAGTCAACTGCGAAACCGACTTCGTGTCCAAGAACGACCTGTTCCTGGCCTTCTGCAACGCCGTGGCCGAACTGGTGGTCAAGAGCAATCCCGCCGACGTGGTGGCCGTGGCCGAGCTGCCCCTGTCCATGGAAGGCTTCGGCCCCACCGTGGAAGAAGTGCGCAAGGGTCTGGTCGGCAAGATCGGTGAAAACATGACCATCCGCCGCTTCAAGCGCTACAGCGGCGGCGGCCAGCTGGCCGCTTACCTGCACGGTGTGCGCATCGGCGTCATGGTGGAGTTCGACGGCGACGCCGTGGCCGCCAAGGACGCCGCCATGCACATCGCCGCCATGAAGCCGGTGTCGCTGTCGTCGGCCGACGTGCCGGCCGAGCTGGTCGCCAAGGAGCGTGCCGTCGCCGAAGCCAAGGCCGCCGAATCGGGCAAGCCGGCCGACATCGCCGCCAAGATGATCGAAGGCGCGGTGCAGAAGTACCTGAAAGAAGTCTCGCTGCTGGACCAGGTGTTCGTGAAAGCCGCCGACGGCAAGCAGACCGTGGGTGCCTACCTGAAATCGGTGAACACCAGCGTCAAGGGCTTCACCATGTTTGTGGTGGGCGAGGGCATCGAGAAGAAGGTTGAAGACTTCGCCGCCGAAGTGGCCGCCGCCCAAGCCGCCGCCCAAGGCGCCTGATCGGCCTGGCCCGCCCACCGCGGCGGGCCGCGTGGGTCTTCGGCACACAGGCTGCACGGCTCACAAAAAATTACACGGCCGGTCCCCCGCGGGACCGGCCGTTGTCACACCACAGCCCCTAAAATTCTTTTATTTGACCACCACGCCGCCTATGCCAGCCCACCAGCGCATCCTCCTCAAACTGTCCGGTGAAGCCCTGATGGGCGACGATGCCTTCGGCATCAACCGGGCCACCATCGTGCGCATCGTCGAGGAGGTTGCCGAGGTCACCCGTCTGGGTGTGCAGGTGGCGGTGGTCATCGGGGGGGGTAACATCTTCCGCGGGGTGGCCGGCGGTTCGGTCGGCATGGACCGCGCCACCGCCGACTACATGGGCATGCTGGCCACGGTCATGAACTCGCTCGCTCTGGGCGACGCGATGGAGAAAGCCGGCGTCAAGGCGCGGGTGATGTCGGCCATCGCCATCGACCAGGTGGTGGAGCCTTACGTGCGCCCCAAAGCCCTGCAGTACCTGGAAGAGGGCAAGGTGGTGGTGTTCGCCGCGGGCACCGGCAACCCCTTCTTCACCACCGACACCGCCGCGGCCCTGCGCGGCGCCGAGATCGGGGCAGAAATCGTGCTCAAGGCCACCAAGGTGGACGGCGTGTACACCGCCGACCCGAAAAAGGACCCGGCCGCCACGCGCTACACCACCATCAGCTTCGACGAGGCCATGGCCCGCCAGCTGCAGGTGATGGACGCCACCGCGTTTGCCCTGTGCCGCGACCAGAACCTGCCGGTGCGGGTGTTCAGCATTTTCAAGCCGGGCGCGCTGCGCCGTGTGGTGCTGGGCGAAGACGAGGGCACGCTGGTCCACGTCTGACGCACCGCTTTTCCCAGAACAACGAGGTGAACCATGGAACTGTCTGAGATCAAGAAAACCACCGACCACAAGATGCACCAGTCGCTGGAGGCCCTCAAGGGCAGCCTGGCCCGGGTGCGCACCGGCCGTGCCAACCCGCAGCTGCTCGACACCGTGCACGTGGAGTACTACGGTTCCATGGTGCCGCTGTCGCAGGTGGCCAACCTGACCCTGATCGACGGCCGCACCATCGGTGTGGCTCCGTGGGAAAAGGGCATGGGCGCGAAGATCGAAAAAGCCATCCGCGAATCCGACCTGGGCCTCAACCCCGCGTCGCAGGGCGACCTGATCCGGGTGCCGATCCCGCCCATGTCCGAAGAACGCCGCAAGGAACTGACCAAGGTGGTGCGCTCTGAAGGCGAGCAGTCCAAGATCGCCATCCGCAACCTGCGGCGCGACGCCAACGAACACGTCAAGAAACTGGTCAAGGACAAGCTCGCCTCGGAAGACGACGAGCGCCGCAGCCAGGACGAGATCCAGAAGCTCACCGACAAGATGATCGCCGAAGTGGACAAGATCATCGCCGCCAAGGAACAGGAGCTGATGGCCATCTGACGCGGCGTCTGCCGGGTCGATGGTTCCTGTTCAATGGCGACCGATGTGACTTCGCCGGCGGTGCCGGTCCATGTGGCCATCGTGATGGATGGCAACGGCCGCTGGGCCAAGCAGCGCTTTCTGCCGCGCCTGGCCGGGCACCGCCAGGGGCTGGAAACCCTGCGTGCCGTGGTGCGCTGGAGCATGGCCCGCGGGGTGCGGGTGCTCACCGTGTTCGCCTTTTCGTCTGAGAACTGGAAGCGCCCGGTGGACGAGGTTTCGGGCCTGATGGGCCTGATGGCCAAGGCGCTCTCGCGCGAGGTGCCCGAACTGTCCCGCTCGGGGGTGCGCCTGCATTTCCCCGGCGACCGCGCTGCGCTGCCGGCGGCGGTGGCTCAGGGGCTGGCCCAGGCCGAACGCGACACCGCCGGCAACGACCGCCTGGTGCTCAACGTCTGCTTCAACTACGGAGGGCGTTGGGACGTGGTGCAGGCCGCCGCACGCCTGGCCCAGCGTGGCGAAGCCGTGACCGAAGCCGGCCTGAGCGCCGAGCTGGCCTTGGCGCATGTGCCGGACCCGGACCTGCTGATCCGCACCGGTGGCGAGCTGCGCATCAGCAACTTTCTGCTGTGGCAACTGGCCTACAGCGAGCTGTTTTTTTCCGACCGTCTCTGGCCGGCTTTCGACGAGGCCGAGTTCGACCGGGCCTTGGCCGCCTACGCGGGCCGGCAGCGCCGCTTCGGCCTGACCCCCGAGCAAATCCAGGCGCCGTCGGCCCCTGCCCATTGACCGACACGGCCCGCCGCCCATGCTCAAACAACGTGTGATCACCGCACTGCTGCTGCTCGCGGTGCTGCTGCCGGCCTTGTTCTATCCCGCGCCTGAGCCGTTCTGTGCCGTGGCCCTGCTGTTCATCGTGGGCGGTGGCTGGGAGTGGGCCCGGCTCAACGGCCTGGGGCCGGTGGCGGCCGCGTTGTCGGGTGGCGCGCTGGGGACGCTGCTGGCCGCCTTGTGGTGGTGGCTGGGCTTCGCTGCGCCCGTGCCGCTGCTGTGGCAGGGCACGGCGCTGGTGTGGGTGCTGCTGGCGGTGGGCCTGCTGCGCGCGGGGGTGGCCGGTTGGCCCGCTTTGCCGCGCGTCTGGCGTTTCGGCGTGGGCTGGGTGCTCATTGGTTTGGCGTGGTGGGCGATGGCCCAGGCGCGGCACCTGGGCGTGGCCATGCTGCTCAGCGTCCTGATGTTGGTCTGGATGGCCGACATCGCCGCCTATTTCGGTGGCAAGGCCTGGGGCCGGCGCAAACTGGCACCGGCCATCAGCCCCGGCAAAAGCTGGGCCGGTGTGTACAGCGGCGCCGCAGGCGTGCTGCTGCTGGCGGCGGGCTGGGTGGCCATCGATCCCTCCGCCGACAGCCTCTACGGCCGCCTGTGGGCCTTGGGCCCGCTGCCGGCCCTGTTGGCTTTGGCCGGTCTCACCGCCCTGAGCGTTGCCGGCGACCTGATCGAGTCCCTGGTCAAGCGCAGTGCCGGGGTCAAAGACTCCAGTGGCCTGCTGCCCGGTCACGGTGGGGTGCTCGACCGGGTGGACGCTCTGCTGCCGGTGTTGCCCGTCGCCATGATGCTGGCCACGCTGTGAAACCCGCCGTTTTCTGGCTCCCGATTCCATGCACACTGGGCCCGCTGTGAACCCTTCTTCCCGCCCGCAACGCGTCACCGTGCTGGGGGCCACCGGCTCCATCGGCACCAACACGCTGGACGTCATCGCCCGCCACCCCGAACGGTTCGAGGTGTTTGCCCTGAGCGCGCACAGCCGGGTGGACGAACTGCTGGCCCAGTGCCTGCGCTTTCGGCCGCGTTATGCGGTGATCGATGCCGCGGGCGCGCCCGCCTTGCGCCAGGCCTTGGCCGGCCACGGCCTGGCCACCGAGGTGCTGTCGGGTGCCCAGGCCCTGTGCGACGTGGCCGCCGACCCTGAGGTGGACACCGTCATGGCCGCCATCGTCGGCGCGGCGGGCCTGGCGCCGTGCCTGAGCGCGGCCCGCGCTGGCAAGAAGCTGTTGCTCGCCAACAAGGAAGCCCTGGTGGTCGGTGGCGAGTTTTTCATGCAGGTGGTGCGCCAAGGCGGCGCCACGCTGCTGCCCATCGACAGCGAGCACTCGGCCGTCTTCCAATCCCTGCCGGACGACCCCAGCACCTGGGCGCTGCGCGTCGAAAAAATCATCCTGACCGCCTCCGGCGGGCCGTTCCGCCAGCGCGACCCGGCCACGCTGGCGTCGGTCACCCCCGAGCAGGCCTGTGCCCACCCGAACTGGGTCATGGGTCGCAAGATTTCGGTCGATTCCGCCACCATGATGAACAAGGCGCTGGAGGTGATCGAGGCCAGGTACCTGTTTGGCTTGGCGCCGGAGCAGATCGAGGTCGTCATCCATCCGCAGAGCGTGGTGCACTCCATGGTCCAGTACCACGACCGTTCGGTGGTGGCGCAACTGGGCACCCCGGACATGCGGGTGCCGATCGCCTACGGCCTGTCGTGGCCCGAACGCATGGCCTCTGGCGCGCAGGCGCTGGATTTTCTGGGCCTGGGCGCCCTGACCTTCGAGCCGCCCACCCCGGCGCGTTTTCCCGGCCTGTACCTGGCCTGGGAGGCCTTGCGCGCTCCGGCCGGCACCACCGCCGTGCTCAATGCCGCCAACGAGGTGGCGGTGGCCGCCTTCCTGGAGCGGCGCCTGCGTTTCGACCAGATTCACGCGGTCAACCGTGCAACTTTGGAGGCCTGCCTGCCCTCCAACCTCAGCGGCTTGGACGCCTTGATGGCCCTGGACCAGGAGGCCCGGCAGCTGGCCGAGGCGCAGGTGCGCCGCCTGTCCTGAAGGAGTGGGGATGCTGACGGTTGTGTCGTTCGTGGTGGCCTTGGGGCTGCTGATCGCGGTGCACGAATACGGCCACTACCGCGTGGCCGTGGCCTGCGGCGTGAAAGTGCTGCGTTTTTCCATCGGTTTCGGCCAGCCCTTGTGGCGCTGGACCTCTCCCCAGAGCGGCACCGAATACACCCTGTGTGCCTTGCCGCTGGGGGGCTACGTGCGCATGCTCGACGAGCGCGAAGGCCCGGTCGATCCGGCCGAACGCCACCGCGCCTTCAACACCCAGCCGCTGCGCGCACGCGCCGCCATCGTGGCCGCCGGTCCCGCCGCCAACCTGCTGCTGGCGGTGCTGTTGTACGCCGCCGTCTCATGGTCCGGGGTGCAGGAGCCCGAGCCGGTCCTGTCCAGCCCGGTGCCGGCGTCGCTGGCCGACCGCGCCGGCGTGCGCGGCGGCGAATGGGTGCTGCAGACCGCCACGGCCGATGCCGACCCCGAGCCGGTGGCCTCCTTCGACGCGCTGCGCTGGCGCCTGACCCAGGCCGCTCTGGCGCAGCAGGACCTGCGCCTGTGGCTGGCCGACAGCCCCGGCGGGGTGGGGCGCGAGGTGCTGCTGCCGCTGTCGCAGCTGGAAGCCCGCGATGCCGACGCCAGCCTGTTCCAGACTATCGGGGTGGTGGCGCCCTGGTCGGCCCCCGAGCTGGGCGAACTCATGCCCGGCGGTGCGGCCGAGGCGGCCGGCCTGCAACCCGGCGACCGGGTGCGTGCCGTGGACGGTGTGGCCATTGCCGACGCCCAGCAGCTGCGCGGCCTGATCCGGGCCGGGACCGACGCGCAGGGCCAGGGCCTGGCGCAACGCTGGCAACTGGAACGTGGTGGCCAGTGGCTGGAGCTGACCGTGCAGCCCCGGGGCGAACGCGACGGCGAGGCCTGGGTCGGCCGCATCGGGGCCTATGTGGGGGCGGCCCCGGCCATGCGCACCGTGACCGCCGGCCCGCTCGAAGGGGTGTGGCGAGGCGTGGTCCGCACCTGGGAGGTGTCGGCGCTGTCGCTGCGGATGATGTTCAAAATGCTGATCGGCGAGGCCTCGCTCAAGAACCTGAGCGGACCGCTGACGATCGCCGACTACGCCGGCAAGTCCGCCAGCCTGGGCCTGACGCCCTACCTGCTGTTTCTCGCCCTCATCAGCGTCAGTTTGGGCGTGCTCAACCTGCTGCCGCTGCCCGTTTTGGACGGGGGGCACCTGATGTATTATCTGTGGGAGGCGGTGACCGGACGCCCGGTGTCCGACGCCTGGATGGAACGCCTGCAGCGCGGCGGTGTCGCGGTGTTGCTGGGGCTCATGTCCATCGCCATGTTCAACGATGTCGCCCGCCTGCTGGGCTGAAAACTCTCTTTCATGAAAAACAAGCAAACGCGTTGGCGGGGTGTCACTTGGGGCGCGCTGGTGTCCAGCCTGGTGGCGGCCATGCCCGCCTGGGCCGTGGACCCCTTCACCGTGCGCGACATCCGCGTCGAAGGCCTGCAGCGGGTGGAGCCGGGCACCATCTTCGCATCGCTGCCGTTCCGTGTGGGCGACACCTACAACGACGAACAGGGCTCGGCCGCCATCCGTTCGCTGTTCGGCCTTGGCCTGTTTTCCGATGTGCGCCTGCAGGTGGACGGCGAGGTGCTGGTGGTGATCGTGGAAGAGCGCCCCACCGTGGCCGACGTCGGTTTTTCCGGCGTGAAGGAGTTTGACAACGAGGTGTTGCGCCGCGCACTGCGCGACGTGGGTCTGACCGAGGGCCGGCCGTTCGACAAGGCCCTGGCCGACCGCGCCGAGCAGGAGCTCAAGCGCCAGTACCTCAACCGCAGCATGTACGCCGCACAGGTGACGACCACCGTCACCCCGATCGAGCGCAACCGCGTCAACATCAACTTCAGCGTCACCGAGGGCGATGTCGCCAAGATCACCGACATCCGCATCGTCGGCAACCAGACCTTCAGCGAATCGACGCTGCGCGACCTGTTCGACCTGGACACCGGTGGCTGGCTGAGCTGGTACACCAAATCCGACCGCTATTCCCGCGCCAAGCTCAACGCCGACCTGGAAAGCCTGCGCTCGTATTACCTGTCGCGCGGTTTCCTGGAGTTCAGCATCGACTCCACCCAGGTCGCCATTGCCCCGGGCAAGGACGACATGTCCATCACCATCAACCTCACCGAAGGCAAGCGCTACGCGGTGTCCTCGGTGCGGCTGGAGGGCGATTACCTCGGCAAGGACGAGGAGTTCAAGACCCTGGTCAAGATCCGCCCGGGCCAGGCCTACAACGCCGAGGACGTGGCCGAAACCACCAAGGCCTTCACCGATTACTTCGGCGGGTTTGGCTTCGCCTTTGCCCGGGTCGAGGCGGTGCCCGAAATCGACCGCGACAACAGCACCGTGGCCTTTGTGTTGCGCGCCCAGCCGTCGCGCCGCGCTTACGTGCGCCGCATCAACGTCGAAGGCAACAACCGCACCCGCGACGAGGTGGTGCGCCGCGAATTCCGCCAGCTCGAAGCCGCCTGGTACGACAGCGACCGCATCCGCCTGTCGCGCGACCGGGTGGACCGCCTGGGCTTCTTCACCCAGGTCAGCGTGGACACCCAGGAAATCCCCGACACGCCCGACCAGGTCGACCTGGTGGTGACCGTGGTGGAAAAACCCACCGGCAACCTGACCCTGGGCGCGGGTTACTCGCAGTCCGAAAAGCTGTCGTTTGTCGCCGGCATCCAGCAGGAAAACGTGTTCGGCACCGGCAACTACTTGGGCCTGAACGTCAACACCAGCAAGTTCAACAAGCAGCTGGTGCTCAGCACCACCGACCCCTACTTCACCGCCGACGGCATCTCGCGCACGCTGGACGTCTACTACCGCACCACGCGGCCGCTGTCGGAACAGGAAGGCGATTACCGCCTGGTGACGCCGGGTGCCAGCATCCGTTTCGGTGTGCCCTTCACCGAGACCGACACCGTGTTCTTCGGCATCGGCGTGGAGCAGACCCGCATCGAGCGCGGCGACGGCCTGCCCGACGCCTACGACCAGTTCATCAACGACTTCGGTCCTTCGGCCACCTCGGTGCCCGTGACGGTGGGCTGGGCCCGCGACACCCGCGACAGCGCCCTGGTGCCCTCCGACGGCCGCCTGCAGCGCTTCAACGGCGAACTGGGCCTGGCCGGTGACACCCGCTACGCCAAGGTCAACTACCAGTTCCAGCAGTACATTCCGCTGAACAAGAAGTTCACCCTGGCCTTCAACGCCGAAGCCGGTTGGGGCAAGGGCCTGGGGGGCAAGCCCTTCCCGCTGTTCAAGAACTTCTACGGTGGTGGCTTGGGCTCGGTGCGCGGTTTCGAGCAGGGCACCTTGGGGGGCACCAGCCCGATCCAGGGCGCCACCAACGACGCCTACATCGGCGGCTCCAAGAAATTGGTGCTGAACACCGAAGTGATTGCGCCGTTCCCTGGCGCCGGCAACGACCGCACCTTGCGCATGTTTGGCTTCTTCGACATCGGCAACATCTCCAACGACACCCCTGGCAACACCGCCAAGTTCTCCGACTTGCGCGCGTCGGCCGGGGTGGGCATCAGCTGGATCTCCCCGGTGGGGCCGCTTAGAATCGCTTACGCGCGCCCGGTGCGCAAGTTCGAGGGTGACAAGACCCAGAGCATCCAATTCCAGATCGGAACCTCGTTTTGATGACCACGACCTCTCGCCACCCCTGGCGCAACGCCTGCGCGGCGGCCCTGATCGGCCTGGCCGCGGTGGCGGCCCACGCCCAAGATTTCAAGGTCGGCTTTGTCAGCACCGACCGGATTTTCCGCGAGTCCGCCGCTGCCAAGGCCGCCCAGACCAAGCTGGAACAGGAATTTGCCCGCCGCGAGCGCGAGGTGGAGGCCCTGGGCAGCCAGCTGCGCACCGCTTCGGAGAAATTCGAGAAGGACGCCCCGACCCTGTCGGAAGCCCAGCGCACCACACGGCAGCGCCAGCTGGTGGACCAGGACCGCGAATTCCAGCGCAAGCGCCGCGAATTCCAGGAAGACCTGAACCAGCGCAAGAACGAGGAACTGCAGCAGGTGCTGGAGCGTGCCAACCGCATCATCAAGCAGGTGGCCGAGGCCGAGAAATACGACCTGATCATCCAGGAAGCGGTTTACATCAACCCCAAGCACGACATCACCGGCAAAGTGATCAACGCGCTGAACGGGGCCAAGTGATGGGCCGTCCGTGAGCGCCACCCTGCGCGAGATCCACGCCGCCTTGGGCGGCGTTTTGCATGGTGCCGGTGAGCAGCTGCTGCAGCGCATCGCTTCGCTGGGCGCCGCCGGACCGGACGACCTGTCCTTCGTTTCGCACGCACGCTACGCCGGGCAGCTGACCAGCACCCGCGCGGCCGCCCTGATCGTGCCCCCCGATCTGGTGCCTGCCGCCGCGGCGCGGGGCGATTGCATCGAGGCCGCCGACCCCTACCTTTACTTTGCCCGCTTGACGCAATGGTGGAAGGCCCGCCGCGAGGCGCGCGAAGCCGAGGCGGACACCGTCCCCCCCATACACCCGACGGCCCAGGTCCACGCCAGCGCGCGCCTGGCGGATGGGGTGCGGGTGGGAGCGTTTGCGGTGGTGGGGGCCCACGCGGTGCTGGGCCCCGGGGTCGAGATCGGGCCGCACACCGTGCTGGAGCGCGGTTCTGCCGTGGGCGCGGGCAGCCGCCTGGCCGCCCACGTCACCGTGGGGCGCGACTGCACGCTGGGCGAGCGCTGCATCGTCCACAGCGGGGTCGTCATCGGGGCCGACGGCTTTGGCTTTGCCCCGCACCAGGGCCAGTGGGTCAAGATCGAACAGCTGGGCGCGGTGCGCATCGGCCACGACGTGGAGATCGGCGCCAACTGTTGCATCGACCGCGGCGCGCTGGAAGACACGGTGTTGGAGGACGGGGTCAAGCTCGACAACCTGATCCAGATCGGCCACAACGTGCACGTGGGCGCGCACACCGCCATGGCCGGTTGCGTGGGCGTGGCGGGCAGCGCCAAGATCGGGGCGCATTGCACCGTGGGCGGTGGCGCGGTGGTGCTGGGGCACCTCACGCTGGCCGACCACGTTCACATCTCGGCCGCGTCGGTGGTGATGCGCTCCATCCTGCAACCGGGCCAGTACAGCGGCGTCTTCCCCATCGACGACAATAAGAGTTGGGAAAAAAATGCCGCCACGCTGCGGCAATTGCACCGTTTGCGCGAGCGCATCAAAGCATTGGAAAACACACCATGATGGACATCCACCAGATTCTGAAACAACTGCCCCACCGCTACCCCTTCCTGCTGGTGGACCGGGTGCTGGCCGTGGAAAAGGGCAAGTCCATCCAGGCGCTCAAGAACGTGAGCATGAACGAGCCGCAGTTCACGGGCCACTTCCCGCACCGCCCGGTGTTCCCGGGGGTGCTGATGCTCGAGGCCATGGCCCAGACCGCCGCGCTGCTGGCCTTCGACACCCTGGGCGTGACGCCCGACGACAAGACCGTGTACTACTTTGCCGGGATCGACGGTGCGCGCTTCAAGCGCCCGGTGGAGCCGGGCGACCAGCTGGTGATGGACGTGACGCTGGAGCGCATGAAGGCCGGCATTTTCAAGTTCAAGGGCACGGCGCGCGTCGGCACCGAGGTCGCCTGCGAGGCCGAGCTGATGTGCACCATGCGCACCATCGCCTGACGAGGGTAGCCGTCGCATGGCGAACATCCACCCCACCGCCGTCATCGACCCCCAGGCGCAGCTCGACAGCAGCGTCACCGTCGGCCCCTACACCGTCATCGGTCCACACGTGAAGGTGGGGGCCGGCACGCGCATCGGGCCGCATTGCGTCATCGAGGGGCACACCACCCTGGGGCAGGACAACCGTATCTACCAGTTCGTCTCGCTCGGGGCCGACAGCCAGGACAAGAAGTACGCGGGTGAGCCGTGCGAGCTCATCATCGGCGACCGCAACACCGTCCGCGAGTTCAGCACCTACCACATCGGCACGGTGCAGGGCGGTGGCGTGACCCGCCTGGGCAACGACAACTGGATGATGGCCTACACCCACCTGGCGCACGACTGCGTGGTGGGCAACCACACCATTTTTGCCAACAACGCGCAGCTGGCCGGCCACGTGGAGGTGGGCGACTGGGTGATCCTGGGCGGCTACACCGTGGTGCACCAGTTTGTGCGCATTGGCGCCCACGCCATGACGGCGATGTGTTCGCTGCTGTTCGCCGACGTGCCGCCGTTCGTCATGGCCCAGGGCCAGCCGGCGGCCGGGCGCTCGATGAACTTTGAGGGCCTGCGCCGGCGGGGCTTCACCCCGGCGCGGATTGCGGCCGTCAAGGCCATGCACAAAGCCCTCTACCGCGACAACCTGACCCTGGAACAGGCCCAGGCGCGCATCGACACCCTGACCGGCCCGTACCCCGAAGCCGAGGCCGATGTGGCCCTGATGCAGGCCTTTCTGCGGGGCGTGACGCCGCAGCGGGGCATTGTGCGCTGATGCCGGGCGAACCCGCCTTGCGCGCGCTGGCCCTGGTGGCCGGCGAAACCTCGGGCGACCTGCTGGCCGCACAGTTGCTGGCTGGGCTGCGGCAACGCTGGCCCGGCTGCCGCGCGCTGGGCATCGGCGGGCCGGCCTTGCAGGCCCAGGGGTTCGAGGCCTGGTGGCCGAGCGAGAAACTGGCCGTGCGCGGCTACGTCGAAGTGCTGCGCCATTACCGCGAAATCGTGGGCATACGCAAGGCCTTGAAGGCGCGCCTGCTGGCCGACCCGCCCCAGGTCTTCATCGGCGTGGACGCCCCCGACTTCAACCTCGACCTGGAAGGCGATCTGCGCGAGGCGGGCTGCAAGACGGTGCACTTCGTGGCGCCGGCGGTGTGGGCCTGGCGGCCGGAGCGGGTGGAAAAAATCCGCCGCTGCGCGGACCACGTGCTCTGCATTTTTCCCTTCGAGCCGGCGCTGCTGGCCGAGCACGGCATCGCCGCCACCTACGTGGGCCACCCGCTGGCCCCGTTGATTCCCCAAGCGCCCGACCGCGCCGCTGCGCGGGCCCGCTTGGGGCTGGACGCCGCGGCCCCGGTGGTGGCCCTGCTGCCGGGCAGCCGCCTGGCCGAAATCGACCACCTGCTGCCCCGCTTCTTGGCCGCGTCCCGCCTGATGGCCGACCAGCGGCCCGACCTGCGCTTTGTGATGCCGGTGGTGCCGGCGGCGTGGACGCGGGTGCAGGCGCTGCTCAGAGCCCAGGGTCTGAAAGACCGCGTGCAGGCGGTGCGCGGCGACTCGCACCGGGTGCTGGCCGCCTGCGACGTGACCCTGATCGCCAGCGGCACCGCGACGCTCGAGGCCGCGCTGTTCAAACGGCCCATGGTCATCGCGTATCACATGAACTGGTTGTCCTGGCAGTTGACCCGGCGCAAGATGCTGCAACCTTGGGTGGGCCTGCCCAACATCCTGGCCGGCGAATGTGTGGTGCCCGAGTTGCTGCAGGACGCCGCCACGCCCGAGGCCCTGGCCCGCGAAACCCTGGCCTGGCTGGCCCCGGACCCCACCACCCGTGCACGGGTGCAGGCCTTGCGGCAGCGTTTCGATGCCCTGCACGACAGCCTGTGCCGCGACACCGCCACCCTGGCCACCGATGCGATCGAAAAAGTCCTCGCGGCCTGAACAAGCCGCTTTCGCTTGGCCCGTGCCCGCCCTGATCGCGGGCGTGGACGAGGCCGGCCGCGGCCCGCTGGCCGGGCCGGTGTTCGCCGCGGCGGTGATCCTGGACGAGCACCAACCGATTGCCGGGCTGGCCGATTCCAAAAAGCTCAGCGCCGGCAAACGCGAGCGGCTGTTCGATGAGATCCGGGCGCGGGCGCTGTGCTGTGCCGTGGCCCAGGCGTCGGTGGAGGAGATCGACCGGCTGAACATCCTGCAGGCCACGTTTCTGGCCATGCAGCGCGCCGTGGCCGGGCTGCGCTTGCGCCCCGGCCTGGTGCTGGTGGACGGCAACCGCCTGCCCGTGCTGGACGTGCGCGCCGAGGCCATTGTCCAGGGCGATGCCAAGGTGCAGGCGATTTCGGCCGCCTCCATTCTGGCCAAGGTGGCGCGCGACCGCGAGCTGGAGCGCCTGCACGACACCTACCCGGCCTACGGTTTCGACCGCCACAAGGGCTACGGCACCGCGCAGCACCTGGCGGCGCTGGGTCTGCACGGCCCCACCCCGGCGCACCGCCGCAGTTTTGCCCCGGTGGCCCAGGCCTGGCAACGGGCCCCGGCGGTTGTCGTGTCCCCACCCCTGTCTGCCGAGGCCGCGTGCCCATGAACGAACCCATCACCTCCCGCGACAACCCCTTGGTCAAGCAGTTGCGGGCGCTGGCCCAGGACCCGCTGGCCTACCGCAAGCAGGGGCAGGTGTGGCTGGAAGGTGACCACCTCTGCCGCGCCCTGTTGGCGCGCGGCCAGCTCCCTGCGGTGGCGGTGGCGGCCGCCTCGGCCCAGCACCTGTTGGACGCCTGGGTACTGCCCCCGAGCGTGCGCCGGGTGCTGCTGGCCGACGGCCTCATGGCCCAGGTCAGCGGACTCGAATCGCCGGCGCCGGTGGGCTTTGTGCATGCCTTGCCCGGCACCCCGGCCGTGGCGCCGGACCTGCCCAGCGTGGTGCTGGACCGCCTGCAGGACCCGGGCAACGTGGGGTCGGTGCTGCGCAGCACGGCGGCGTTCGGTTTTCGCCAGGTGGTGGCGGTCAAGGGCACGGCGGGGTTGTGGTCGCCCAAAGTGCTGCGCGCCGGCATGGGCGCGCATTTTGGTCTGCACCTGGTGGAGGGCGCGTCTGTGGCCGATGTCGCGGCGCTGACCGTCCCTGTGCTGGCCACCAGTTCGCACCACGGCGACTGGCTGCACCGCGCCGAGTTGCCGTGGCCTTGCGCCTGGCTGCTGGGCCACGAAGGGCAGGGCGTGTCGCCGGCGCTGGAGGCGCTGGCCCAGCGCCAGGTGCGCATCGCCCAGCCCGGCGGGGAAGAGTCGCTCAACGTCGCGGCGGCGGCGGCCATTTGCCTGCACGCCAGCGCCACAGCGCGCTGACGGCGCACCATTTCGGTGGCGCGTCGGTTACAATCCACAGGTTTACCCTAACCATGCGCACCTGCCGTCGGCTGCGGCCGGCCTCCCCCTGAAATTCACCACATTTCCCGGCGGGCACAGGTGCGTCCAAAACTGGAGTGTCCCGTGTTCCCCGTCCCAGCAAAAGCCATCCTTGCTCTCGCCGACGGCACGGTCTTTACAGGTGTTTCCATCGGTGCCACGGGTCAGACCGTGGGCGAGGTGGTGTTCAACACCGCCATCACCGGTTACCAGGAAATCCTCACCGACCCGAGCTACCGCCAGCAGATCGTCACCCTGACGTACCCGCACATCGGCAACTACGGCATCAACGAGGAAGACGTGGAGGCCGACGCCGTCCACGCCGCCGGCCTGATCATCAAAGACCTGCCCCTGCTCGCTTCCAACTTCCGTTCGCAACTGACGCTGAGCGACTACCTCCAGCGCGAGGGCACGGTGGCCATTGCCGGGATCGACACCCGCCAGCTGACCCGCATCCTGCGCGAAAAAGGTTCGCAGAACGGTGCCATCATCGGTCTGGCCGAAGGTGAAGCCGTGACCGACGCGCTGAAGGCCCAGGCCGTGGCCGCCGCCCAGGCCGCGCCCAACATGGCCGGCCAGGACCTGGCCCAGGTGGTGAGTACGAAGCAGTCCTACGTCTGGACCCAGACCGAATGGCAACTGGCGCGCGAAGACGGCACGCCGGGCTACGGCGAACAGACCGCGCCGCGCTTCCACGTCGTGGCCTACGACTTCGGCGTGAAGAAGAACATCCTACGCATGCTGGCCGAACGCGGTTGCAAAGTCACCGTGGTGCCGGCGCAAACGCCCGCCGCCGAGGTGCTCAAGCACAACCCGGACGGCATCTTCCTGTCCAACGGCCCGGGCGACCCGCAGCCCTGCGACTACGCCATCGCCGCCGCGAAAGAGCTGATCGAAACCGGCAAGCCGGTGTTCGGCATCTGCCTGGGTCACCAGATCATGGCCCTGGCCAGCGGCGCCCAGACCTTCAAAATGCCGCACGGCCACCACGGTGCCAACCACCCGGTCAAAGACCTGGACAACGGCCGCGTCAGCATCACCAGCCAGAACCACGGCTTTGCGGTGGACATGGCCTCGCTGCCCGCCAACGTGCGCGCCACCCACGTCAGCCTGTTCGACGGCACCCTGCAAGGCCTGGAGCGCACCGACAAGCCGGCCTTCTGCTTCCAGGGCCACCCGGAAGCCTCGCCCGGCCCGCACGACATCGCCTACCTGTTCGACCGTTTCATCCAGATGATGGAGGCGAAAGGTCGATGAGCCCCCACGTTCACGGCTGCGCCGTTTCACTGCCCCCCGAGGGGGCCTTCGCTCCCTTGGAGCGGTCCTGCGAGAGCGAATATGCCCAAGCGCACTGACATCAAAAGCATCCTCATCATCGGCGCCGGTCCCATCGTCATCGGCCAGGCCTGCGAGTTCGACTATTCCGGCGTGCAGGCCTGCAAAGCCCTGCGCGAAGAGGGCTACAAGGTCATCCTGATCAACAGCAACCCCGCCACGATCATGACCGACCCGGCCACGGCCGACGTCACCTACATCGAGCCGATCACCTGGCAGACGGTCGAGAAGATCATCGCCAAGGAGCGCCCGGACGCCATCCTGCCCACCATGGGCGGCCAGACCGCGCTGAACTGCGCGCTGGACCTGTGGCGCAACGGTGTGCTGCACAAGCACAAGTGCGAACTCATCGGTGCCACGCCCGAGGCCATCGACAAGGCCGAAGACCGCCTGAAGTTCAAGGACGCGATGACCCGCATCGGCCTGGGCTCGGCGCGTTCGGGGATTGCGCACAGCATGGAAGAAGCCTGGGCCGTGCAGAAGGCCGTGGGCTTCCCCACGGTGATCCGCCCCAGCTTCACGCTGGGCGGCACGGGCGGCGGCATTGCGTACAACCCGGAAGAGTTCGAGACCATCTGCAAGCGCGGCCTGGAAGCCTCGCCCACCAACGAACTGCTGATCGAAGAGTCGCTCGTGGGTTGGAAAGAGTACGAGATGGAAGTGGTCCGCGACAAAAAGGACAATTGCATCATCGTCTGCTCGATCGAGAACCTGGACCCGATGGGTGTGCACACCGGCGACTCGATCACCGTGGCACCCGCCCAGACGCTGACCGACAAGGAATACCAGATCATGCGCAACGCCTCGCTGGCGGTGCTGCGTGAAATCGGGGTGGACACCGGCGGCTCCAACGTGCAGTTCTCGATCAACCCGAAAGACGGCCGCATGGTCGTGATCGAGATGAACCCGCGCGTGTCGCGCTCGTCGGCGTTGGCGTCGAAAGCCACCGGCTTCCCGATCGCCAAGATCGCGGCCAAGCTGGCCGTGGGCTACACCCTGGACGAGCTGAAGAACGAGATCACCGGCGGTGCGACCCCGGCGTCGTTCGAGCCCTCGATCGATTACGTGGTGACCAAGATCCCGCGTTTCGCCTTCGAGAAATTCCCCACCGCCGACAGCCGCCTGACCACCCAGATGAAGTCGGTGGGCGAGGTGATGGCCATGGGCCGAACCTTCCAGGAAAGCTTCCAGAAAGCCCTGCGCGGCCTGGAAGTGGGCGTGGACGGCATGAACGAGAAAACCCAGGACCGCGAGACGCTGGAGCGCGAGCTGGGCGAGCCCGGCCCCGAGCGCATCTGGTACGTGGGCGACGCCTTCGCGGCCGGCTGGTCGCTGGACGAGGTGTTCCAGTTCACCAAGATCGACAAGTGGTTCCTGGTGCAGATCGAAGAGATCGTCAAGATCGAGTTGCAGTTGGATGCGTTGACGGCTGAAAAGGGCGAGAGCGCATTGGTGAGCCTGAGCGCCGACACCCTGCGCACCCTGAAGCAAAAAGGCTTCAGCGACCGCCGCCTGGCCAAGCTGCTGAAGACCACCGAAAAGGCCGTGCGCGACCAGCGCCGCGCCCTGAGCGTGCGTCCGGTGTACAAGCGCGTGGACACCTGCGCCGCCGAGTTCGCCACCAACACCGCCTACATGTACTCGACCTACGAGGCCGAGTGCGAGGCCGCGCCGTCGGACAAGAAGAAGATCATGGTGCTGGGTGGTGGTCCGAACCGCATCGGCCAGGGCATCGAGTTCGACTACTGCTGTGTGCACGCGGCGCTCGCCATGCGCGAAGACGGGTACGAGACCATCATGGTCAACTGCAACCCGGAAACCGTGTCCACCGACTACGACACCTCCGACCGCCTGTACTTCGAGCCGCTGACGCTGGAAGACGTGCTGGAAATCGTGGACAAGGAAAAGCCGGCCGGCGTGATCGTGCAGTACGGCGGCCAGACGCCGCTGAAGCTGGCCCTGGGCCTGGAGGCCGAGGGTGTGCCCATCATCGGCACCAGCCCGGACATGATCGACGCCGCCGAAGACCGCGAGCGCTTCCAGAAGCTGCTGCACGGGCTGGGCTTGAAGCAGCCGCCCAACGCCACCGCCCGCACCGAGGCCGAGGCGCTGGAAAAGGCCGCCGAACTGGGCTACCCCCTGGTGGTGCGCCCCAGCTACGTGCTGGGTGGCCGCGCGATGGAGATCGTGCACGAGCAGCGCGATCTGGAGCGCTACATGCGCGAGGCCGTGAAGGTGAGCAACGACAGCCCGGTGCTGCTGGACCGCTTCCTGAACGACGCCATCGAATGCGACGTGGACTGCTTGCGCGACAGCGACGGCCAGACCCTGATCGGCGGCGTGATGGAGCACATCGAACAGGCCGGCGTGCACTCGGGCGACTCCGCCTGTTCGCTGCCGCCCTACAGCCTGAGCGCCGAGACCGTGGCCGAGATCAAGCGCCAGTCCCAGGCCATGGCCGCGTCGCTGAACGTGGTGGGCCTGATGAACGTGCAGTTCGCGGTGCAAAAGCAGAACGGCCAAGACGTGATCTACGTGCTGGAGGTGAACCCCCGCGCCTCGCGCACCGTGCCTTTTGTCTCCAAGGCCACCGGCATCCAGCTGGCCAAGGTGGCCGCGCGCTGCATGGCTGGCCAGACGCTGGCGCAGCAGGGCATCACCCAGGAGGTGACCCCGCCGTACTACAGCGTCAAGGAAGCGGTGTTCCCCTTCGTCAAGTTCCCGGGCGTGGACACCATCCTCGGCCCCGAGATGAAGTCCACCGGCGAGGTGATGGGCGTGGGCAAGACCTTTGGCGAAGCCTTCGTCAAGTCGCAGATGGGCGCGGGCACCAAGTTGCCGCGCGCCAGCGACGCGGTGAAGAAGGTGTTCCTGTCGGTGAAGAACAACGACAAGGCCCGCGCCGTGGCCGTGGCCCGCGACCTGGTGGCCATGGGCTTCGAGCTGGTGGCCACCCGGGGTTCTGCCGCGGCCATCACCGAGGCCGGCGTGCCCTGCGTGACCGTGAACAAGGTCGCCGAAGGCCGTCCCAACATCGTGGACATGATCAAGAACGGCGACATCGCCATGGTCATCAACACGGTGGAGGAGCGCCGCAACGCCATCGCCGATTCGCGCTACATCCGCACCTCGGCGCTGCTCAACCGTGTGACCACCTTCACCACCATCGCCGGGGCCGAAGCCGCGGTGGAGGGCATGAAGCACCTGGACACGCTGGGGGTGATCTCGGTGCAGGAGATGCACGCGCAGCTGGCGGCCTGAGGCGCCACAGCGGGTTAGTCCGGATCGGCCGGCGCCATGCGACTGGCCCGATTCGGGCATAATCCGCCTGAACCCACACCGCCGACCGGTAACGATCGGCGGTTTGCTTTTGGAGAACACAAAATGGCCACCCTTCCTGTCACCAAGCGCGGCGCCGACAAGCTGAAAGACGAGTTGCAGCGCCTCAAAACCGTCGAACGCCCCGCCGTCATCACCGCCATCGCCGAGGCGCGCGCCCAGGGCGACCTGAGCGAAAACGCCGACTACGACGCGGCCAAGGAGCGCCAGGGCTTCATCGAAGGCCGGATTGCGGAGATCGAAGGCAAGCTGTCGGTGGCGCAGGTCATCGACCCGTCGGCGGTGGACGCCGGTGGCCGGGTGGTGTTTGGCGCCACGGTGGAGCTGGAAGACGAAAGCACCGGCGACGGCGTGACCTACCAGATCGTGGGCGAGGACGAGGCCGACCTGAAACTCGGGCTGATCAACATCTCCAGCCCGATCGCGCGGGCGCTCATCGGCAAGGAAGAGGGCGACGTGGCCGAGGTGCAGGCGCCGGGCGGCGTCAAGCGCTACGAGATCGTGGCGGTGCGTTACCAGTGAGGCCGGGCATGCGGGCCTGTCTGCAACGCGCGCCGCTGTTGGTCGCGGCCCTGTGGTGGGGCGGCCTGAGCGGCCTGAGTTTCGTGGCCGTGCCCATGGCGTTTGCCTTTTTCGGCAACCCGGTGGTGGCTGGGCCGTTTGCCGCCAAACTTTTTCAGGTGCAGGCCTGGGTCAGTCTGGTGGCGGCGCTTGGCTTGCTGGTGTGGGGGCGCCTGCAACGCCTGCGCGGCGGCGAGGTGACCGCCCGCTGGGTGCTGCTGCCCTGGCTGCTGCTGGCGGCCCTGGCGGCGCTGGTGCAGGAACACGGGGTGGCCGAACGCATCCTCACGGCGCGCAGCACCGGCGGCAACCTGCGGCTGTGGCACGCGGTGGGCACGGGCTTGATTGTGTTGCAGTGGCTCAGCGCCCTGCGCGTGCTGTGCTGGCTGGCGCCGCGCAGCGGCCGGCGTTAAAGGGTGGGGTAGCCCCACCCGCGGCGCACTCAGGCCAGCGCCCGCTCGGCCGATTCCAGGGTGTTGACCATCAGCATGGTGATGGTCATGGGGCCCACGCCACCGGGCACCGGGGTGAGGTAACCCGCCACGTCCTTTACCCCGTCGAAGTCCACGTCGCCGCAGAGCTTGCCGGCGTCGTTGCGGTTCATGCCCACGTCCAGCACCACCGCGCCGGGCTTGACCATGTCGGCCGTCAGCACGTTGCGCTTGCCCACCGCGGCCACGATCACGTCGGCCTGCAGCGTCTGCGCCTTCAGGTCGGCGGTGCGCGAGTGGCAGACGGTGACGGTGGCGTCTTGTTGCAGGAGCATCATGGCCATGGGCTTGCCCACGATGTTGCTGCGGCCGATGACGACCGCGTGCTTGCCGCGCAGGTCGTAACCGATGCTCTCCAGCATCTTCATGCAGCCGTAGGGCGTGCAGGGCCAGAAACCGGGCTGGCCCACCATCAGCGCGCCGGCGCTGGCCACGTGGAAGCCGTCCACGTCCTTGGCCGGGCTGATGGCTTCGATGACCTTGTGCGCGTCGATGTGTGCCGGCAGCGGCAGCTGAACCAGGATGCCGTGGATGCTGGGGTCGTTGTTCAGGGCGTCGACCCGGGCCAGCAGTTCGGCCCCGGTCATGTCGGCGCCGTATGTTTCCAGCACCGAGTGCATGCCGGTGTCTTCGCAGGCCTTGACCTTGTTGCGCACATAAACCTGGCTGGCCGGGTTGTTGCCGACCAGCACCACGGCCAGGCCGGGGGTGAGACCGCGCGCCTTGAGGGCGGCGACGCGTTGGGAGACTTCGGTGCGCAGTTGGCGCGAGAGGGCGTTGCCGTCGATCAGTTGGGCGGTCATGGGGAACAAAAAAAGGTCAGGCCTTGGCCGTGGCGGGCGCCAGGGCGATTTTGAGCAGGTCGGCCACGGTGTTGGCCGAGAGTTTTTCCATGATGTTGGCGCGGTGCGCCTCCACCGTCTTGATGCTGATGCCCAGGTCGTCGGCGATCTGCTTGTTCAGGCGGCCGGCGACAATGCGCTCCAGCACCTGCGACTCGCGGGTGGTGAGCCGACCGAGCAGGGCGTCGCGGGTGGCGGCCTGCTGGTGCACCGCAAACGCGGCGCGGGCGGTCTCCAGCATGCGCTCCACCAGGCCCACCAGCTGTTCCTCGTTGAAAGGCTTCTGGATGAAGTCGAGCGCGCCTTTCTTCATGGTCTCCACCGCCATGGGCACGTCGCCGTGGCCGGTGATGAAGACGATGGGCAGCGGGGACTGGCGTTCCAGCAGGCGGTTCTGCAGGTCCAGGCCGGTCATGCCGCCCATGCGGATGTCGGCGATCAGACAGGCCACCTCGCGCGGGTCGTAACGGCTCAGAAAGGCCTCGGCCGATTCAAAGCAGCGGACCCGGTAGTCCTTGCCTTCCAGCAGCCACTGCAGCGAATCGCGCACGGCCTCGTCGTCGTCGACCACGTACACCGTGCCTTTTTTGGGTATCAAGCTCATCTCACTCTTTCTGGTGTGGTGTCTGGCTCATCGGGTGCGACCCCGACCGGGTTTTCACGCATGGACTGCGGAGGCGACGGGAATCCAGAAACTGAATTCGCAACCCGTGATGTCCGAGCCATTGTAGAGGTTTCGCGCCTGCAGCCGCCCGTGGTGCGACTCGACGATGGAGCGGCACAGCTTGAGGCCGATGCCCATGCCCTCGGATTTGGTGCTGTAAAACGCCTCGTAAATGCGTTCGAGCTGCTCCAGGGGGATGCCGCCGCCGCTGTCCTGCACCGAGAACTCCACCGTGGCCTGGCCGTCGATCTGGCGCGGCGTGACCTTGAGTTCGATGTGGCGCTGGGCGGGGGGGCGCTGGGCCTGGGCGATCGACTCGCCGCCGTTTTTGATGAGGTTGATCAGCACCTGCTCGATCAGGATCGGGTCCACCATCAGCCGGGGCAGCCGCGCGGCCACGTAGGTGTTGAGCCGCACCATGTGGCGGCGCAGGTCGATCTCGGCCAGTTCGGTGGCGTTGCTCACCATCTGCGCCACGTCCGACAGGGTGGGGTTGGGTTCGCTGCGTTTCACAAAGGCGCGGATGCGTTGGATGATCTGCCCGGCACGCTGCGCCTGTTTGGCGGTTTTTTCCAGCGCGCCCAGCAGCTCGTCCTCGCTGATCTGCTTTTTTTGCAGCCGCGAGATCATGCCGCTGCTGTAGTTGCTGATGGCCGTCAGCGGCTGGTTCAGTTCGTGCGCGACGCTGGACGCCATCTCGCCCATGGTGATGAGGCGGCTGGCCGTTTCGGCGCGTTCGGCCTGCAGCGCGGCCTGTTCTTCGGCCAGGCGGCGCGCGGTGATGTCGGTGGCGATCACCATCTGCGCCAGCCGGCCGTCCACCCAGGTCAGGTAGCGGGTGCGCACCTCCAGCCACTTGTTCAGCTCGGGCAGGTGGATCTGCGCGTTCTCGGCGCCGGCTTCCAGCAGCGCGTCGGTGGGCAGGCCGGCCAGGCCGTCGACCAGATCGTTGCCCTCGGTGGAGGGCAGGGCGGGCAGGGTGGACGACAGGTCGAGCAGCATGCGGTGGCCGCGCCCGCCGGTGCCCAGCCAGGTCTGGTACATCTTGTTGGCGAACAGCAGTTCGGTGCTGCCCAGTGGCGCCACCGATATGGCTTCGTCCAGGCTGTCGAGCACGGTGGTGAAGCGGTCGTACGAGGCGGTCAGCTCCTCACGGATGCGCTTGGGCTCGGTGATGTCGGTCATCGAGGTCATCCAGCCGGTCTGCTTGCCGCGCGCGTCCACCAGGGGCGAGACGTACATGCGGGCATAAAACACGCTGCCGTTCTTGCGTTTGACCGGCACCTCGAAGCCCCCAGGCAGCGAGCGGCCGTTGAGCTCGTCCTCCAGCCGGGCCATGAGGTTGTCGTGCTCAGCCTCGGGCCAGTAGGGAAACGGCGCGGTCTGGTCCAGCAGGTCGTCTTCGGTCCAGCCGGTCATGCGGCAAAAGGCGGGGTTGACGTAGGCGATGCGGCCCTGCAGGTCGAGTGCCCGCATGCCGGTGAGCATGGAGTTTTCCATGGCCCGGCGGAAGTTGGTTTCGGCCACCAGTTCGCGCTGCACCTGCAGGCGGCGGCGGGTGTGCCGCATGTTGGCCAGCAGGATCCAGACCGTCAGCGCACTCATGGCACCGACGATCCAGAAAAAGGTTTCGCCGATGGTGTCGCGGCTGGTGCGGTAGCCCTCGGCTTTGAGGATGAGGCTGTTGCCCACGGGCGACACCGGCATTTCGTGCGACTGTGGCTTGGCGGCCCAGGGCAGCCGGCGCAGGCCACTGAGCGCCACGGTGTGGGCGGTGCCGGCCAGCACCTGGCGCTGCTCGTCGAGCAGGGTGACGGCGTAGCGCGCCAGCACCTCGTTGGGCACGCCAAAGCGCAGCAGGCCGTCGATGGCGTATTCCGCCATCAGCACGCCACTGAAGCGGCCCTGCTCGTTCAGCGGCACCAGCAGCATCAGTGTGCGTTCTTCGCCCGGCTCGCCCATGGGGCGGGAATACAGGGTCTGGCGCAGGTCGCGGGCCAACTCAAAGGTGCCGTCGGTGCTGTCGGGCGGCAGCGTCTGGCCACTGGAGCGCGCCATGTGCGCCGGTGCGCTGGGCGAGGCGTAACCCGTCACCACCTCGCGCAGCGGGTTGACCCAGGTCACCGCCAGCAGCTCGGGGTATTGCGACACCAGCGTCTCGATCTGGAAGCCGAATTCGGTTTCCTCGATTTCGCGGTTGGAAATGTCGCGCGCGATGCGCATGAGCTGTTCCTGCCGTTCCAGCAGGCGCAGACGCAGGCGTTGCTGGCCGTACTCCACGTCGCGCGTCACCGCCTCTTGTTCGCGGTCGATCTCCTCCAGCGTGAAGTAGGTGATGGCCGAGACGATGGCCGCCAGGAACAGGAACACCGACAGCAGCGGGCCGATGGCGGCGAGCCGGTCCTGTTGCGTCGGCGGCAAGCTGCGCCAGCGGGTGCGCCACCACTGAAGCGGGGTGCGCGAAGGGCGGTCGGTTTTGACGGAGGGTGGCACGGGCATGGCGCGAGTCTAGAGGAAAGTCCCAGGAGGAAAAGGGTGCCTTTGTCTTGAAATATCGCAATGTGAAAAAGTAAATCGCATGTTGAAAAAATCAAAAAACCGTGCGAAACTCCGTGACATGGTGACGCCCTCACCGTAACCTTTGTTGAAACGCCAAGGAGACATCCATGACCACGAGCCCCACGCCGGCCAAAGGCTTTGTTCCGCCTGACACCGACCACCAGGAAACCCGCGAATGGCTCGACGCCTTGCGCGCGGTGATCGAGAAAGGGGGCGGCGAACGCGCGCACTTCCTGCTCGAACAGTTGCTGGAAGAGGCCCGCGAAAACAGCATCGACCTGCCGTTTTCGGCCACCACCGGCTACGTCAACACGCTGGAGCCGACCGAAGAGGCGCGCTGCCCGGGCAACATCGAAATTGAAGAGCGCCTGCGCGCTTACATGCGCTGGAACGCCATGGCCATGGTGGTCAAGGCCAACCGCCACAACCCGGCCGATGGCGGCGACCTCGGCGGCCACATCGGCTCCTTCGCGTCGCTCGCCCACATGTTTGGGGCCGGCTTCAACCACTTCTGGCACGCCGAGAGCGAAGGCCACGGCGGCGACTGCATCTACATCCAGGGCCACGTGTCGCCCGGCGTGTACGCCCGTGCCTACCTGGAAGGCCGCCTGACCGAGGAGCAGCTGCTGAACTTCCGCCAGGAAGTGGACGGCAAGGGTCTGTCGAGCTACCCGCACCCCAAGCTGATGCCCGAGTTCTGGCAGTTCCCGACCGTGTCCATGGGCCTGGGCCCGCTGATGGCGATTTACCAGGCGCGTTTCCTGAAATACCTGCACGCCCGCGGCATTGCCGACACCAGCAACCGCAAGGTCTGGGTCTTCTGCGGCGACGGCGAAATGGACGAGCCGGAAAGCCTGGGCGCCATCGGCCTGGCCGCGCGCGAAGGCCTGGACAACCTGATCTTCGTCATCAACTGCAACCTGCAGCGGCTGGACGGCCCGGTGCGCGGCAACGGCAAGATCGTGCAGGAGCTGGAAGGCGAGTTCCGCGGGGCCGGCTGGAACGTGATCAAGCTGCTGTGGGGCTCGGGCTGGGACCCGCTGCTGGCGCGCGACAAGGA
>NZ_JAAQQT010000543.1:0-2246 GCF_011742065.1 Aquabacterium sp. A08 | reverse complement strand
CCGTCGTCGTGCAGCACGCGGGCACAGGCGTCGGCAAACACCTCCACCGGAAAGGTCTTGGGCGAGGGCAGGCCACCGGCGAAGCTGATGATGCCGGGGCGTTCGGTCACCTTCAGGATCTCGCGGATCACCGAAGGGTTCATGGCGTGGGCGCGGTGGGCCAGGGTCCAGTGCATGGGGCAGGGTCCAGGGTCAGAGGGGGGGCGGGTCAGGGGGCGTCAGGGGTTGGCGCTCAGGGCTTCCCAGCGCTCCAGGGCGGCCATCAGCGCGGCTTCGATCTCGCCGTGCCGCAGGCTCAGCTGGCTGGCCCGTGCCGGGTCGCTGCCATACAGGGCGCCATCGGCCAGTTGTGTGTCGATCGCGGCCTGCTCCGCCTCCAACGCCTCGATCACCGCGGGCAGCCCGTCCAGTTCGCGTTGCTCTTTGTAGCTCAGCTTGCGCCGCGGGCTGGTCGGGGCCTGCGCCACCGGGGCGGGGGAGGCCTTGCTCGGGGCCTTGGGCGCCCTGGCCAGGGGCGGCGCGTCCCACACCGGGGCCCGCCCGTGCAACCGGGTCGACTGGGTGATCCAGTCCTCCACCCCGCCTTCGTACTCGCGCCACTGTCCTCCGCCTTCGTAAACGATGGTGCTCGTCACCACGTTGTCCAGAAAACGCCGGTCGTGGCTCACCAGGAACACCGTGCCGTCGTAGTCGGCCAGCAGGTTTTCCAGCAGTTCCAGGGTGTCGATGTCCAGGTCGTTCGTCGGTTCGTCCAGCACCAGCACGTTGGCCGGTCGGGCAAACAGCCGGGCCAGCAGCAGGCGGTTGCGTTCTCCGCCCGACAGGGTGCGCACCGGCGCATTCGCCCGCGCCGGCGAAAACAAAAAGTCCCCCAGGTAGCTCTTCACATGGGTGCGGCGGTTGCCGATCTCGATCCACTCGCTGCCCGGGCTGATGAAATCCTCCAGCGTCGCGTTCAGGTCCAGCTGCGCCCGCATCTGGTCAAAATACGCCACCTCCAGCCGACTGCCCAGCCGCACCGTGCCACTGTCTGGCGGCAACAGGCCCAGGATCATGCGCAGCAGCGTCGTCTTGCCCGCGCCGTTGGGACCGATCAGGCCCACCTTGTCGCCACGCAGCACCGTCGCGCTGAAGTGGCTGACCACCGTGCGCCGCCCGTCGCCCTCGCCGAACGCCTTGCTCACGTCTTCCAGTTCGGCGACCAGTTTGCCGCCGGCCGTGCCGCTGCTCACCTCCATGCGCACCTGGCCCACCACATCGCGCCGCGCGCTGCGCTGGGCGCGCAACACCTGCAGCCGTTCGATCCGCGCCTGTGCCCGCGTCCGCCGCGCCTCCACCCCTTTGCGTATCCAGACCTCTTCCTGGGCCAGCAGTTTGTCCGCCCTGGCGTGGATCACCGCCTCTTGCGCCAACTGCTCTTCCTTCAGCTTCTGGTACTGCGTGAAGTTGCCCGCATAGCTCAGCAGCCGGCCCCGGTCCAGTTCCACCACCCGTGTCGCCACCCGGTCCAGGAACGCCCGGTCGTGGCTGATCACCACCACGCTGCCCTTGAAATCCAGCAACAGGTGTTCCAGCCACTCGATCGCGTCCAGGTCCAGGTGGTTGGTCGGCTCGTCCAGCAGCAGCGTGTCCGGCAGCGCCACCAGCGCCCGGGCCAGGGCCACCCGCTTGCGCACCCCACCCGACAACTGCCCCACCTGCGCCGCCGCATCCAGGTGCAAGCGGTCCAACGTCTCGCGCACCCGTTGCTCCCATTGCCAACCGTCCACCGCTTCAATCTGGTTCTGCAGCGCATCCAGATCCACGCCGGGGTCGTGCGCCATGTACTGTTCAATCAGCCGCAGCACCTCCGACAGCCCTTCCCTGACCGCTTCAAACACCGTCATCTCAGGCGCCAGGGTGGGCTCCTGCGGAACATAGGCCACCCGCAGGCCCTGCTGCCACTGCACCTCGCCATCGTCGGGCTTTTCCAACGCGGCCAGAATTTTCAGCAACGACGACTTGCCGGTGCCGTTGCGACCCACCAGGCCCACCCGTTCGCCCGATTCCAGTGCCCACTGCACATGATCCAGCAACGCCACGTGCCCGTACGCCAGACACACCCCATTCAAAGTAATCAAAGCCATAGCCGCCAAGCGTAGCAGCAACGCGGGCTGGGCCGTCCAAGCGCGCCCACACAAAAACTTCGCCGACACCTTCCTGGGCGGGAAAACCCGGTATATACTCTCGCTCCTCACAACACAGTG
>NZ_JAAQQT010000542.1:0-23939 GCF_011742065.1 Aquabacterium sp. A08 | reverse complement strand
GCTCAAACCCTGCACACCCTTGGCCGCCATGAAGGCCGTCAACTGCTCGCGCAGCGGCTGGTAGCCCTCGGTGGCGCCGTACGACATCGCCCCCGCCGGTTCCTGCGCCAACGCGGCCAGCGTGGCCTCACGGATGCCGTCCACGTCCACCAACCCCACATCGGGGAAGCCGCCGGCAAAACTGATGATGCCCGGCTTGCCCAGCAGCTTGAACAGCTCGCGGATGGCCGAGGTTTCCACGTGGTTCAGGCGGTCGGCAAAACGGATGGCGGGGTGGGCACTCATGGGAAAATCGAGGCATGAAAAAGGAACACATCGAGCTGTTTTTTGCCACCTTGCAGGCGGCCAACCCACAGCCCAACACCGAGTTGGAGTATACGAGTGTGTTCGAACTGCTCGCGGCCGTGCTGCTGAGCGCCCAGGCCACCGACGTGGGCGTGAACAAGGCCACGCGGCGCCTCTTCCCGGTGGCCAACACGCCACAGCAGATCCTCGATTTGGGCCTGCCCCAGCTGGAAACCCACCTCCAGACCATCGGCCTGTACCGCAGCAAGGCCAAGCACCTGATGCAGACCTGCCAGATCCTGGTGGAGCAGCACGGCGGCCAGGTGCCCCGCACCCGCGATGCGCTGGAAGCCCTGCCCGGCGTGGGCCGCAAAACCGCCAACGTGGTGTTGAACGTCGCCTTTGGCGAACCCACCATGGCGGTGGACACCCACATTTTTCGCCTGGGCAACCGCACCGGCCTGGCCCCGGGCAAAACGCCACTCGAAGTGGAAAAAAAGCTGATGCGGCGCATCCCACCGCGCTACCTGGAAGACGCGCACCACTGGCTCATCCTGCATGGCCGCTACGTCTGCCAGGCCCGCAAGCCGCAATGCGACCGCTGCGCGGTGGCGCCCTACTGCGGCTACCCGGCCAAAACCCGCTGACGCCCCCGCGACCGTGCCCACCCGCGACCTGCCCTGGCTGGACCCCGGCGCGCCTTTTCCCCCGGTGGCACAGGCCTGGACGGCGCGCGACCCCGTCCCCGGCCTGCTGGCTGCGGGGGGCGACCTCACCGTCCCCACCCTGGTGCGGGCCTACGCCGCCGGCATCTTTCCCTGGTTCGGCGACGACCAGCCCATCCTGTGGTGGAGCCCCGACCCGCGCATGGTGTTGCGGCCCCCAGACTTCCGCCTGCACCCCTCGCTGCGCAAGACCCTGCGCGCCGGCTTGCGCCAGGGGCGGCTGGACATCCGCATCGACACCGCCTTCGAGCGGGTCATCCAGGCCTGCGCCGCCACCCCGCGGACCGGCCAGAACGGCACCTGGATCGTGCCAGAGATGGTGGACGCCTACACCGCGCTGCACCGCGCCGGCCACGCCCACAGCGTGGAAACCTGGTGGGACGGCGCCTTGGTGGGCGGTCTCTATTGCGTCAACCTGGGCCGCATGGTGTTCGGCGAATCCATGTTCAGCCACCGCAACGACGCCTCCAAAATGGCGCTGGCTGCCCTGGTGGCGTGCTGCCGCGCCTGGGGCGTGCCGGCCATCGACTGCCAGCAGAACACCCGCCACCTGGCCTCGCTGGGCGCGCGCGAAGTGCCACGCGCCGACTTTGTCCACACCGTGCAACAGGCCACCGCCCAGCCCACCCCCGACTGGCAATGGCAGCCCCTATACTGGTCAAACGCCCTGGACGCCCGACCGATCGACACCCCCGACCGCCCCCACGACGCGTGACCCACCCCCAAGAACTCCCGCTCGAAGCCGTGCAGTTCTACGCCACGGCGCCCTACCCCTGCAGCTACCTGGAGGGCCGGCAGGCCCGCTCCCAGGTGGCCACGCCCAGCCACCTCATCCACACCGGCACCTACTCCGAGTTGGTGGCCCACGGCTTTCGCCGCAGCGGCATGTTCACCTACCGCCCGCATTGCGACGGCTGTCAGGCCTGCACCCCGCTGCGCATTCTGGTGGACGCCTTCGTGCCCAGCCGCAGCCAGCGGCGCGCCGCGCAACGCCACGCCCACCTGGAAGCCCGGGTGCTGACGCTGGGCTATTCCGAAGCCCACTACCAGCTCTACCTGCGCTACCAGCGCCAGCGCCACCCCGGCGGCGGCATGGACCACGACAACACCGACCAATACAGCCAGTTCCTGTTGCAAAGCCGGGTCAACTCCCGCCTGGTCGAATTCCTCGACCCCGCAGCGCCCCCCACCGAACGGCTGAAAATGGTCTCCATCGTGGACGTGCTCAACGACGGCCTCTCGGCCGTGTACACCTTTTACGAGCCGGACGACGCCGGCGCCGCCTATGGCACCTACAACGTGCTCTGGCAAATCGGTCAGGCCCGCGCCATGCAACTGCCCCATGTGTACCTGGGCTACTGGATCGCCGAGAGCCCCAAGATGCGCTACAAAAGCCGCTTTCACCCGCACGAACTGTTGCGCGAAGGCCACTGGGTCGCGGGCCACCCGGCCTGAAAGCTCCCCGTCAGGATCGGGTGACATTTCACCCTATAAAATTGCGGTACGATGGGATCGCCCATGACACGACGCAACGACACCCTCCCCAGCCACCCCAGCGTTCAGGTGCTGGAACGCACCTTCACCCTGCTGGAGGTGCTGGCCTCGCGCGAAGAACCGGTTTCGCTCAAAGAAATCAGCGAGAAAACCGGACTGCACCCGTCCACCGCGCACCGCATCCTCAACGACCTGACCATCGGCCGCTTCGTCGACCGGCCCGAACCCGGCGCCTACCGCCTGGGCATGCGGCTGCTGGAATTGGGCAACCTCGTCAAAGCCCGCCTCAGCGTGCGCGACACCGCGCTGGGCCCCATGCGCGAACTGCACAAGCAGATCCAGCAGCCGGTCAACCTCAGCGTGCGCCAAGGCGATGAAATCGTCTATGTGGAACGGGCCTACAGCGAGCGCTCGGGCATGCAGGTGGTGCGTGCCATCGGTGGCCGCGCCCCACTGCACCTCACGTCGGTGGGCAAGCTGTTCCTGGCGGCCGACGACCCCCAGCGGGTGCGCGCCTACGCCACCCGCACCGGGCTCATGGGCAACACCCGCAACAGCCTGACCCAACTGCCCTCGCTGGAACGCGAACTGGCGCAATGCCGCCGCCTGGGCATGGCGCGCGACAACGAAGAACTGGAGTTGGGCGTGCGCTGCATGGCCGCGGGCATTTACGACGACCAGGGCAAACTCGTGGCCGGCCTGTCCATTTCCGCCCCATCCGACCGGCTGGACGAAAGCTGGGCCGCGAAGCTGCAGGCCACCGCGGACGAGATCAGCGCCTCGCTGGGTTACCGCAAGCCGGTGGCGCTGTAAGTCCCTTGGGGCGAGGCGCTGGAAAACAGCGCCGATTCGGCCCAGTGGCGCAGCCGCTCGGCATCCCCGACGCGGGCCGCGGGGCCGGCTGCGTCGAGCAAGACCATGATGAGCTGGCGGCCCGACACGCTCACCTGCATCACCAGGCAACGGCCGGCTTCGCGGATGTAACCGGTTTTCTGCAAGCCAATGTCCCAGTTCGCGTTGTGAACCAGACGGTTGCTGTTGCGGTACTGCAGCACCTGGCGGCCACTGGCGACCTCGTAGGCGGGCGACGTCGACAGGTCGCGCAGCATGGGCCGCTGGTAGGCGGCCGCGGCCAACAGGGCCAGGTCGCGGGCGCTGGAGCGGTTGTCGCTGGACAGACCGGTCGGGTCGACAAAGCGGGTGTCGGTCATGCCCAGCTCGGCCGCACGGCGGTTCATGCGCTGCACAAAGGCCTGGGTACCACCCGGGTAGGTGCGGCCCAGGGCATGCGCGGCGCGGTTCTCGCTCGACATCAGCGCCAGGTGCAGGGCCTCGGCCCGGGTCAGTTCGGAACCCACGCGCAGGCGCGAGCCGCTGTTTTTCAGACGGTCCACGTCGGCGCTGTCGATGGTGATGACCTCGTCCATGGGCAACTGGCCCTCGGCCACCAGGAGGCCGGTCATCAGTTTGGTCAGGGAGGCGATCGGCAGCACCGCCGTGTCGTTCTTGCCCAGCAAAATCTCGTGGGTTTGCTGGTCCATCACCAGCGCCACACTGGAATTCAGGTTCAGGGGGTCGTCCACCTTGCGCAGACCCAGTTGTTCACCCACCGACTCCACCGGGGCCGCCGCCACGGCAGCGGCCGCGAGCACCACCTTGCGCGGGGTCTGCGCCTTGGCCACTTTTTTGGGGGTGGTTTTCTTGCTGGCCACGCGGCGTTTTTGGTCGCGCTCGGTGCGTTGCTTCACCGACTTGACCGGGCGCGCCTCCTTGGATTTGGCCACCTGCTTTTTCTGCTGCACCACCTTCTGTTTGGAGCTGGGGTTGCTGGCCAGCGCGGGTGCCGACAGCCCCAGCGACACCAACAAGGCCCACAGCAGGTGGCGCGTCAGTCGGGCGAAACGGGTGCGGTGCATGGTGGTGACCCTCAAAATGCGGTGCGTGTCCGCAAAGTATAGAAGGAAAACCCGGAATCACAAGAAAAAACATGGGGTTGCAGCCACTTTTTAAGAAGTCGCCGCAACACCCATGCGTTCAGGATGGGCCACACACGGCCCAGTCACCGGTTCAGCCCTGCGCGGCCACCCGGTCGGCTTTGCTGTGCAGCTTGTTCAGAGCGCTCAGGTAGGCCTTGGCCGACGCCACCACGATGTCCGGATCGGCCCCCACCCCGTTGACGATGCGGCCGCTGTGCTGCAGGCGCACGGTGACCTCGCCCTGGCTCTCGGTCGAACCGCTGGTGATGGCGTTGACCGAATAGAGCTGCAACTCAGCACCGCTTTTCACGTGGGCCTCGATCGCCTTGAGCGACGCGTCCACCGGCCCGTTGCCGTCGGACTCGCCCGAAAACTCCTTGCCGTCGATGGTGAACACCACCTTGGCCTGCGGGCGCTCGCCGGTTTCGCTGTGCTGGGACAGCGAAACCAAGCCGTATTGCTCTTTCTCGGGGGTCACGCTCTCGTCGCTGACCAAGGCCAGGATGTCTTCGTCAAAGATCTCGGCCTTGCGGTCGGCCAGTTCCTTGAACTTGGCGAAGGCGACGTTGATTTCGCTCTCCGACTCCATCTCGATGCCCAACTCCTCCAGGCGCTGCTTGAAGGCGTTGCGGCCGCTGAGCTTGCCCAGCACGATCTTGTTGGCGCTCCAGCCCACGTCCTCGGCGCGCATGATCTCGTAGGTGTCGCGCGCCTTGAGCACGCCGTCCTGGTGAATGCCCGAGGCGTGCGCGAAAGCGTTGGCCCCTACGACCGCCTTGTTCGGCTGCACCACGAAGCCGGTGGTCTGGCTGACCATGCGGCTGGCCGGCACGATCTGGCTGGTGTCGATGCCCACGTCGAGGCCGAAATAGTCGCGGCGTGTTTTCACCGCCATAACGATTTCTTCCAGCGAGCAATTGCCGGCACGCTCGCCCAGGCCGTTGATGGTGCACTCCACCTGGCGCGCCCCCCCGATCTTCACCCCGGCCAGCGAGTTGGCCACAGCCATGCCCAGGTCGTTGTGGCAATGCACCGACCAGATCGCCTGGTCGCTGTTGGGCACCATCTCGCGCAAGGTCTTGATGAAATTGCCATACAACTCGGGAATCGCGTAACCCACCGTGTCAGGGATGTTGATGGTGGTGGCGCCCTCGCGGATCACCGCCTCCACCACGCGGGCCAGGAAGGGCAGCTCGGAGCGGTAGCCGTCCTCGGCACTGAACTCCACGTCACCCACCAGGTTGCGGGCAAAACGCACCGACTGCTTGGCCTGCTCCAGCACCTGCTCCGGCGTCATGCGCAGCTTCTTCTCCATGTGCAGCGGGCTGGTGGCGATGAAGGTGTGGATGCGGGCACGGTGGGCGCCCTTGAGCGCCTCGGCCGAGCGGGCGATGTCGCGGTCGTTGGCGCGCGAGAGCGAGCAGATGGTCGAATCCTTGATCGCGTCGGCAATGGCCTTGACCGACTCGAAGTCGCCGTTGGAACTGGCGGCGAAACCGGCCTCGATCACGTCCACCTTCAGGCGCTCCAGCTGGCGGGCGATGCGCAGCTTTTCGTCTTTGGTCATGGAAGCGCCGGGCGATTGTTCGCCGTCGCGCAAGGTGGTGTCAAAAATGATGAGTTGTTCGGTCATTCCAGTTCTCCGGTGGTCCGCCGCATGGGCGGCACTGACAGGTCCCCCGCAGTGTCCAAAACAAACGGCCCGCTGCGGGTGCATACGGGCCGTTGGTTTGAAAAAGCGCGCGCTAGTCCACCTGCCCGTGTCGGCATAGGGCCAGTAGCAGGTAAGCGCGTGCGAAGTTCATACGCTTCAATGTATCACAAAGCCGGCGCCCCACCGATGCAGAAAAACCATGAGCGGTTTTGTCCGCAGCTATGGCCTGGGCGGGGTTCAGTCGTGCAGGCCGCGTTCGTCCGGCTCGTCGGTCGAGGTGCTGACGACGCTGGCCGGGCGACCCTTGGCCTTGCGCCAGCCGTACACCGCATACCCCGATAGCCCGTACACCACGAACAGCCCGAACAGCACCGTGGGCGGGTGGATGTTGATGATGGCGATGCCCAGCGCCACCAGCACGATGGCGGCGAACGGCACGCTTTTCTTCAGGCTCAGGTCCTTGAAGCTGTAAAACGGCACGTTGGTCACCATGGTCAGGCCGGCGTAGAGGGTGATGGCAAACATCGGCCACTCCAGCGACAGGCCTTCGTAGCCGGCCTCGGTCGCCAGCCAGATGAATCCGGCCACCAGCGCCGCCGCCGCGGGCGAGGGCAAGCCCTGGAAGTAGCGCTTGTCCACCACCCCGGTGTTCACGTTGAAACGCGCCAGCCGCAGGGCCGCGCAGGCGCAGTACACAAAGGCCGCGATCCAGCCCCAGCGGCCCAGCTCGCGCAGCGCCCATTCGTAGGCGATCAGCGCCGGGGCGGCGCCGAAGGACACCATGTCCGACAGCGAATCCATTTGCTCGCCAAAGGCGCTTTGGGTGTGCGTCATGCGCGCGACGCGGCCGTCCAGGCTGTCGAGCACCATGGCGACGAAAATGCCCAGGGTGGCCAGGTCGAAACGGCCGTTCATGGCCATGACCACCGCGTAAAAGCCGCCGAACAGGGCCGCCAGCGTGATCATGTTGGGCAGCATGTAAATGCCCTTGTGCGGGCCCTTGTGGGCGGTCTCGTGCGTGTTCAAAGGGTCGTGGCCATCGTGCATGGCGCAGAGTGTAAGCCAGCCCGCCACCAGGGCCGAAAAAAAAGGCCGCCCGGTTGGGGCGGCCTTGGCACGGTCGGGTGGGGTCACCACCCGAGGGTGTTCAGTTGCGGCTCTGGTCCACCAGCTTGTTCTTGGCGATCCAGGGCATCATGGCGCGCAGCTGGGCACCCACGGTCTCGATCGGGTGCTCGGCGTTCAGGCGGCGGCGGGCGGTCATGCTCGGGTAGTTGGTGCGGCCTTCCAGGATGAACATCTTGGCGTATTCACCGGTCTGGATGCGCTTGAGCGCGGCGCGCATGGCTTCGCGCGACTTCTCGTTGATTACCTCGGTGCCGGTCACGTACTCGCCATACTCCGCGTTGTTGGAGATGGAGTAGTTCATGTTGGCGATGCCGCCTTCGTACATCAGGTCGACGATCAGCTTCAGTTCGTGCAGGCACTCGAAGTAGGCCATTTCGGGGGCGTAGCCGGCTTCGGTCAGGGTCTCGAAGCCCATCTTCACCAGTTCCACCGCGCCACCGCACAGCACGGCCTGCTCGCCGAACAGGTCGGTTTCGGTTTCTTCCTTGAAGTTGGTTTCGATGATGCCACCCTTGCCGCCGCCGTTGGCGCAGGCGTAGGACAGGGCCAAGTCACGGGCCTTGCCGGACTTGTCCTGGTACACGGCGATCAGGGTCGGCACGCCGCCGCCCTTGAGGTACTCGGAACGCACGGTGTGGCCGGGGCCCTTGGGGGCGACCATGATCACGTCCAGGTCGGCGCGCGGCACCACCTGGTTGTAGTGCACGTTGAAGCCGTGGGCAAACGCCAGGGTGGCGCCTTGCTTGATGTTCGGGGCAACGTTGTGGTTGTACACCTCGGGGATGTTCTCGTCGGGCAGCAGGATCATGACCAGATCTGCGGCCTTGACGGCGTCGTTGACTTCCATCACGGTCAGGCCGGCCTTGGCCACCTTGTCCCAGGAGGCGCCGCCCTTGCGCAGACCGACCACGACTTTCACGCCGCTGTCGTTCAGGTTTTGGGCGTGGGCGTGGCCTTGGCTGCCGTAGCCGATGATGGCCACGGTCTTGCCCTTGATCAGGCTCAGGTCACAGTCTTTGTCGTAGAAAACTTTCATGGTCTTGTCCTCGTTGGAATGGGGTTTGCCCGCTCGCGAAAGAGCCCGTCGAAGGGCTTCGACAGACCCAGCCCGAGCGGCGCCTCGGCTGAGCCCGAAAAACATCGGATTTTATACGCGCAGGATGCGCTCGCCGCGGCCGATGCCGCTGGCCCCGGTGCGCACCGTTTCCAGGATGGCGGTGCGGTCGATGGCTTCCAGGAAAGCGTCGTTCTTGCCCTGGTCGCCGGTGAGCTCGATGGTGTAGCTCTTCTCGGTCACGTCGATGATGCGGCCGCGGAAGATGTCGGCCATGCGCTTCATCTCCTCGCGCTCCTTGCCCACCGCGCGCACCTTCACCATCATGAGCTCGCGCTCGGTGTAGGCGCCTTCGGTCAGATCGACCACCTTGACCACCTCGATGAGGCGGTTCAGGTGCTTGGTGATCTGCTCGATCACGTCATCGGAACCGGTGGTCTGGATGGTCATGCGCGACAGCGACGGGTCTTCCGTCGGCGCCACGGTCAGCGATTCGATGTTGTAGCCACGGGCCGAGAACAGGCCCACCACGCGGGACAAGGCACCGGCCTCGTTCTCCAGCAAAACGGCGATGATGTGTTTCATGTGATTCCTCTTTTCTGAGCCCTCCCCCGCGCACGGTAATGCGCGGGCTTGGCTGCAAATAGATTCGTCCAAAGGAAAGGCAGCGCCGGCATGCGCCGGCGGCTGCCCGGGGTGGGCTTACAGGTCTTCGCTGCCCAACAGCATCTCGGTGATGCCTTTGCCGGCCTGCACCATCGGGAACACGTTCTCGGTGGGGTCGGTGCGGAAGTCGATGAAGACGGTGCGGTCCTTGTACTTGGTGCGCGCGTCGTGCAGGGCCTGCTCCACGTCGCCGGGGCGCTCGATCTTCATGCCCACGTGGCCGTAGGCTTCGGCCAGCTTGACGAAGTCGGGCAGCGCGTCCATGTAGCTGTGGCTGTAGCGGCCGGAGTATTCGATCTCCTGCCACTGGCGCACCATGCCCAGGTAGCGGTTGTTCAGCGACAGCACCTTGATCGGGGTGTTGTACTGCAGGCAGGTGGACAGTTCCTGGATGCACATCTGCACGGAGCCTTCACCGGTGACGCAATACACCTCGCTCTCGGGCTTGGCCAACTTGATGCCCATGGCGTAGGGAATGCCCACGCCCATGGTGCCCAGACCGCCCGAGTTGATCCAGCGGCGCGGCTCGTTGAACTTGTAGAACTGGGCCGCCCACATCTGGTGCTGGCCGACGTCGGACGTGATGTAGGCATCGGCGTCCTTGGTCATGTTCCACAGGGTCTCGATCACCCGCTGCGGCTTGATGACCTCGGTGTTGTTGCGGTCGTACTTCAGGCAGTCGCGGCTGCGCCAGCCTTCGATGGTTTCCCACCAGGCAGACAAAGCCTGCGCGTCGGGCTTTTGCTGGCCTTCCTTGATCATGGAGATCAGTTCGGTCAGCACGTCCTTCACGTCACCGACGATGGGCACATCCACCTTCACCCGCTTGGAGATGCTGGACGGGTCGATGTCGATGTGGATAATCTTGCGCTCGTTCTGGGCGAAGTGCTTGGGGTTGCCGATGACGCGGTCGTCGAAGCGCGCACCCACGGCCAGCAGCACGTCGCAGTTCTGCATGGCGTTGTTGGCTTCGATGGTGCCGTGCATGCCCAGCATGCCCAGGAACTTGGGCTCGGTGGCCGGGTACGCGCCCAAGCCCATCAGGGTGTTGGTGACCGGGTAGCCCAGCATGTCCACGAGGGTGCGCAGTTCCTGCACCGCGTTGCCCAACAACACCCCGCCGCCGGTGTAGATGTAAGGCCGCTTGGCGTTCAACAGCAGTTGCAGGGCCTTGCGGATCTGGCCGCCGTGGCCCTTGCGCACCGGGTTGTAGGAACGCATGGCCACCGACTCGGGGTAGCCGGTGTAGGGAATCTTCTTGAAGGACACGTCCTTCGGGATGTCCACCACCACCGGGCCCGGGCGACCGGTGCGAGCGATGTGGAAGGCCTTCTTCATCGTCTCGGCCAGGTCGCGCACGTCTTTCACCAGGAAGTTGTGCTTGACGATGGGGCGGGTGATGCCGACGGTGTCGCATTCCTGGAAGGCGTCCAGGCCGATGGCGGCCGTGGGCACCTGGCCGGAGATGATCACCATCGGGATGCTGTCCATGTACGCCGTGGCGATGCCGGTGACGGCGTTGGTCAGGCCGGGGCCGGAGGTGACCAGGGCCACGCCCACTTCGCCGGTGGCGCGGGCAAAACCGTCGGCGGCGTGCACGGCGGCCTGTTCGTGGCGCACCAGCACGTGCTGGATGGTGTTCTGGCGGTAGAGCGCGTCGTAGATGTAGAGCACGGCGCCACCGGGGTAGCCCCAAATGTGCTTGACGCCTTCGGCCTGCAGGGCGCGCACCATGATGTCGGCGCCCATGAGCTCTTCGGTGACGGGAGATGGGCCAGCGGCCGCGGCAGCCATTTCGGCTTTGTTGATTTCCATGTTGATGAACCTTTCGAGAATTTCTCTGACGAAAAACCTTGGGTGCCCCTTGCCGAACCCTTGTGAGGCCGCCTCGGGACTTGAGGCCAAAGCCATGGCGAAACCCGTTCGCGCAACCTTGACCCGTTTGCCGGTGATGTGTTGTAACTGCTCATTATCGCACCGCAGCATCGGTCGGCCACCGCGCCGGCGCCCTTTTTCTTGTGGCGGCCGGGCACCGCGACCAAAATGAGACAATCCCGGCCTGTCCACCGCTCGCCCCATGACCGCCCAGGCCCCCACTTCCTCTTCGCTGACCGCCCCCTCGCTGCCCCGCCGCATGGCCTGCTGGCTCTACGAAGGCATGCTGATGTTTGGGGTGGTGTTCATCGCCGGCTACCTGTTCAGCACCTTGACCCAAACCCGCCACGCGTTGGACAACCGGCACGAACTGCAGGCGTTCCTGTTTCTGGTGTTCGGCATCTACTTCACCTGGTTCTGGGCCAAGGGGCAGACCCTGGCCATGAAAACCTGGCACATCCGGGTGGTCGGTCGCGACGGCCGCGCCATTTCGCAGGCCCGCGCGCTGTGGCGCTACGTGCTGAGCTGGCTGTGGTTCCTGCCGCCCCTGGGGGTGGGTTACGGCCTGGGCCTGCCCGCGGCCGAGGTGGGGGTGCTGGTGCTGGGCTGGGTGGCGGTCTGGGCCATCCTGTCGCGCTTCCAGCCGCAACGCCAGTTCTGGCACGACGTCTGGGCCGGCACGCGGCTGGTGGCATACACCCCGGTGCCCCCGGTGCGCAAGGCCTGAGCCATGACCCAGGAAAACCCGCAGGCCCAGAAGCAGCGCCATGGCCTGGCCCGGCTGTGGCACGCCCTGCGCTATTCCCTGGCCGGCCTGCGCGCCGGCTGGCAAGAAACCGCGTTCCGCCAGGAGGCGCTGGCCGCACTGGTGCTGGTGCCCGCCGCGTTCTGGCTGGGTCGCCACTGGCTGGAAACCGCGGTGCTGGTGGCCGCGGTGTGCGCGGTGCTGGTGGTGGAACTGCTCAACACCGGCATCGAAACCGCCATCGACCGCGTGGGGCCGGAGTGGCACCACCTGTCCAAACGCGCCAAGGACATGGGCAGCGCCGCGGTGCTGCTGACGCTGCTGTGGTGCGCCGGCGTCTGGCTGGCCGCGCTCTACCACCGGCTGGCCTGAGCGGGCCGGCCCGCGTGCCACAATGCCGGCATGCCCACACCCGATCCCGCCTTTTCCCTCTGCGTCTACTGCGGCTCACGGCCCGGCGCCGACCCCCGTTTTGCCGACACCGCCAAGGCGGTGGGCCGCTGGATCGGCACCCACGGCGGCCAGCTGGTGTACGGCGGCGGCAACAACGGGTTGATGGGCCTGGTGGCCGACGCCACCCTGGCGGCCGGCGGCACCGTGGTGGGCGTGATCCCGCAAAGCCTGGAGATCCGCGAATTCGCCAAGCGCGATTGCACCGAACTGCACGTGGTGCAAACCATGCACGAGCGCAAGCAGATGATGGCCGAACGCGCCGACGCCTTCCTGGCGCTGCCCGGGGGCATTGGCACGTTCGAGGAACTGTTTGAGGTGTGGACCTGGCGCCAACTGGGTTACCACGACAAGCCCATTGGATTGCTCAACGTGGCGGGGTACTACGACCCGCTGCTGCAGTTCATGAACAACACGGTGCTGCAAGGTTTTGTGGGCCCCTGGCAGATGGACCTGGTGCAGGTGGGCGACGACGCCGCCACCCTGCTGCCGCCGTTGGTGCAAGCGGCGGGCTTCAACCCGCCCGACCGCCTGCAGGCGGTTTGAGGCTCAGACGGCCGAATCGTCTTCCTCGCCGGTGCGGATGCGCACCACCCGCTCCACCGGGGTGACGAAGATCTTGCCGTCACCGATCTTGCCGGTGCGGGCGGCGCGGATGATGGCGTCGACGCAACGGTCCACGTCGTCGGACTTGACGACGACCTCGATGCGCACCTTGGGCAGGAAATCAACCACGTACTCGGCGCCACGGTAGAGCTCCGTGTGCCCCTTCTGGCGGCCAAAACCCTTGACCTCGGTCACCGTCAGGCCCGTCACGCCCTGCTCGGCCAGCGCCTCGCGCACCTCTTCGAGCTTGAACGGTTTGATGACGGCGGTGATCTGCTTCATGCGGGAGACTCCAAAGGTGCGGATTGCGAAGGTCAAAACTTTATCACGGCTGCCCGGCCACGCGCCCCCAGGGGCCCCAGGCCCTCAACCCCGGAAGCGGTTGGTGTTCGGGTAGCGCCAGTCCTTGCCGAAACTGCGGTGCGTCACCCGGATGCCCACCGGGGCCTGGCGCCGCTTGTATTCGTTGACGCGGATCAGGCGCACCACCTGGTCCACCGCGGCCGGCGGGTAGCCGGCCGCGACGATCTGCGCCGGGTCCTGGTCGTCTTCCATGTAGCGCTGCACGATGGCGTCCAGCACCTCATAAGGCGGCAGGCTGTCCTGGTCGGTCTGGTCCGGGCGCAGTTCGGCGCTGGGCGGGCGGGTGATGATGCGTTCGGGGATGGGGTTGGCGCCGGTGCCGTAGGGGTCGTGGGCATTGCGCCACCACGCCAGGCGGAACACCAGGGTCTTGACCAGGTCCTTGATGACGGCAAAACCGCCGGCCATGTCGCCGTACAGCGTGCAGTAGCCGGTCGCCATTTCGCTCTTGTTGCCGGTGGTCAGCACGATGCTGCCGAACTTGTTGGACAGCGCCATCAGCAGGGTGCCACGGATGCGGGCCTGCAGGTTTTCCTCGGTGGTGTCGGCGCCGCGGCCCTCAAACAAGGGGTTGAGCGAGCCCAGAAAGGCCTCAAACTCGGGGCGGATGTCGATCTCGTCGTAGCGCACCCCAAGCCGGGCGGCCATGTCGCGCGCGTCGATCCAGGAGATGTCGGCGGTGTAGGGCGAGGGCATCATCACCGCGCGCACCCGGTCGCGGCCCAGGGCGTCCACCGCAATCGCCAACACCAGCGCGGAGTCAATACCGCCGGACAGGCCCAGCACCGCGCCGGGGAAACCGTTTTTGCCCACGTAGTCGCGCACCCCCAGCACCAGGGCGTGCCACAGGTCGGCTTCCAGGCCTTGGTCGGGCGCCACCGTGCCGTGCCAGACCGCTGGCGCAGGTGGCGCCACGGCCTCCAGGGCGTGGTTCAAGGCCAGGGGGAGCAGGCAGGCCTCGAAGCTGGGCGCCCGCGCCGCCAGACTGCCGTCGGCGTTGAGGGCAAAGCTGCGGCCTTCGAACACGATTTCGTCCTGCCCGCCCACCAGGTGGGCATAGACCAAGGGCAGGCCGGTGGCTTGCACGCGCTGACGCATGGCCTGCTCGCGCTCGTCGCCCTTGCCCGCGTGGAAAGGCGACGCGTTGATGACGACCAGCACCTGCGCCCCGGCCGCCTGGGCGTCGGCCGCCGGTGCGGCGTGCCAGGCGTCTTCGCAAATCAGCAGGCCCACGCGCACGGCACCGCCGTCGGGCAGGGACACCTCGAACACGCAGGGGGCCTGGCCGGGCTCGAAATAGCGGCGCTCGTCGAAGACCTGGTAGTTGGGCAACTCGCGCTTGGCGTAGGTGTGGCGCACCGCGCCGTTGCAAATCACCGAGGCCGCGTTGTGGCACGGCGCCCGCGCCACGCTGCGGGACCGCTCACTGACCCCGCCCACCCGCGTCGGGTGCCCGACCACGATGTGCAGACCGGTCAACCCGGCGGTCTCCAGGGCCAAGGCTTTCACGGCATCATCGCAGGCGTCAACGAAGGCGGGTCGCAGGAACAGGTCCTCGGCCGCGTAGCCGCACAGGGCCAGTTCGGGCGTGAGCAGCACCTGGGCGCCCTGGGCATGGGCTTGTCGGGCGGCGTCGGCGATGAGGCGGGCGTTGCCCAGCAGGTCGCCCACCACGAAATTGAGCTGCGCAACGCAGAGCTTGAGCGTCATGGATATGGATAACGGTTGCAGTGTCGGGAATTATGTCACCCGGGTCGTCACCGACCCGGGCCAGCTGCGGGCGTGCGACTGGGACGCCCTGCTCGACCAGCAACCTGGCGGTGCCCACAGCGGCCCCTTCATGCGCCACGCCTACCTGGCGGCGCTGCACCAGAGCGGCAGCGCGGTGCCGGCCACGGGTTGGGCCCCGCAATGGATCACCTTGTGGCGAGACCAAACCCTGCACGCCGCCGCCCCGCTGTACCTGAAAAGCCATTCTTACGGCGAATACGTCTTCGACTGGGCCTGGGCCAACGCCTACGCCGACCACGGCCTGGCCTACTACCCGAAGGGCGTGGTGGCGGTGCCGTTCACCCCGGTGCCGGGGCCGCGCCTGCTGGCGGTGGACGCTCCCGCCCGCGCGGCCCTGATCCAGGCCTTGCTGGACCACTGCGAGACCACAGGCCTGTCGTCGCTGCACCTGCTGTTCGCCCAGGACGCCGACACCGCCGCCTGCGCCCACGCCGGTCTGCTGGACCGCCAGACCGTGCAGTTCCACTGGCAGCAGGTGCCAGACCGCCCGGTCCGCGACTTCGAGGACTTTTTGGGCCGTCTGACCCAGGACAAGCGCAAGAAAATCCGCCAGGAACGGCGCAAGGTGGCCGAAGCCGGCGTGCGCTTCGAGCACCGCCGCGGCCGCGACATCACCGCCGAGGACTGGGATTTTTTCTACCGCTGCCACGACCGCACCTACCGCGAACACGGCAACGCGCCCTACCTGCAACCCGGGTTTTTCGCGGCCATGGCGCGCGACCTGCCTGAACACTGGCTGCTGTTCCTGGCGCGCCGACCCGACGGCCAGCCCATGGCCTGCAGCCTGGTGGCGCTCAGCGACGCCTCCGCCCGCCCCACCGCCGCCTACGGCCGCTACTGGGGCGCGCTGGAACGGGTGGACTGCCTGCACTTCGAGGCCTGCTACCACCAGCCCTTAGCCTGGTGCATCGCCCACGGCGTGCAGCGCTTCGAAGGCGGCGCACAGGGCGAGCACAAAATGGCGCGCGCCCTGCTGCCCGTGGCCACCCACAGCGCGCACTGGCTGGCCCACCCCGCTTTTGCCGACGCGGTGGAGCGCTACCTGCAGCGCGAGGGCGAAGGCGTGGCGCGCTACCTGGAACACCTGGAAAGCCGAAGCCCCTTGCGGGCCCCCCGTTAAGGGAGCCCGCAAGGGGCTTCATGGACAGACAACCAGTGCCACCGGCCTGGAGCCGGTGGCGGCAGATCAGGCCTGCTCTTTGTCGTAAGCGGCGATGCCGTCCAGGATTTCCTGGTGGGCGGCGTCCTTGCCGTCCCACCCCAGCACCTTGACCCACTTGCCCGGGTCCAGGTCTTTGTAGTGCTCAAAGAAATGCTCGATGGCCTTCAGGCGCACCGGGTTCAGGTCTTCCAGGCCCTTCCACTGCGAATACAGCGGCAGGATCTTCTCGGTCGGCACGGCCAGCACCTTGCCGTCCACGCCACCTTCGTCTTCCATCTTCAGGATGCCCAGGGCGCGGCAAGGCACCACCACGCCGGGGGGCAGCGGCACCGGGGTGATCACCAGCACGTCCACCGGGTCGCCGTCGCCGGCGATGGTCTTGGGCACGTAACCGTAGTTGGTCGGGTAGTGCATCGCGGTGTTCATGAAACGGTCCACGAAGATGCAGCCCGAGGCCTTGTCGACTTCGTACTTGATCGGGTCGCCGTTCATCGAGATTTCGATGATGACGTTGAACGATTCGGGCACTTTGCTGCCAGGGGTGACGTGGTCGAGGGACATGTTGACTCGTTGAACAGAGTTGAAGAAACGGCGAAATTGGGCCCGATTTTACTGATGCGACGCTGACGCCCTGCCCGGGCCAAGACAACTGCTGCGCTGCAGCAGTGCCAAAACCGGTTACTTGCGATAAATTGTGAACGTTGGCCAATCGCCCTGCCCGTTCTGACACACAACGTGGGCAATGTGCGAGGAAGCAACGCAGCGGAAGCCAGTGGCTCGCGTGCGTTGGCTTCCTCCAAGTCGAAACGAGCAGGAGAAATCTATGGTTGGACAATCTGCGCTGATCTTTGCGCTGGTGTGCGGACTCGTGGCGGTTGTTTACGGATTCTGGTCGCGCACCTGGATTCTTTCCCAGGACGCGGGCAACGCCCGCATGCAGGAGATCGCCGGGGCCATCCAGGCTGGCGCGGCCGCCTACCTGGCCAAGCAGTACCGGACCATTGCGGTTGTGGGCGTGGTGCTGGCCTTGCTGATCGGGGTGTTCCTCGACGTGGTCACGGCGGTGGGCTTCGTGCTCGGGGCGGTGCTCTCGGGCGCCTGCGGCTTCATAGGCATGAACATTTCGGTGCGCGCCAACGTGCGCACCGCCCAGGCGGCCACGCGCGGCATCGGCCCGGCGCTGGACGTGGCCTTCCGCGGCGGCGCGATCACCGGCATGCTGGTGGTGGGGCTGGGGCTGCTGGGTGTGGCGGGCTTCTTCTGGTTCCTGGTGGGCAATGGAAACCTCAACCCGGCCTCCAACCTCGCCAGACTGCTCAACCCGCTGATCGGCTTTGCCTTCGGCTCGTCGCTGATCTCCATCTTCGCGCGGCTAGGTGGCGGCATTTTCACCAAGGGCGCCGATGTGGGCGCCGACCTGGTGGGCAAGGTGGAAGCGGGCATTCCCGAGGACGACCCGCGCAACCCGGCGGTGATTGCCGACAACGTGGGTGACAACGTGGGCGACTGCGCCGGCATGGCCGCCGACCTGTTCGAGACCTACGCCGTGACGCTGATCGCCACCATGGTGCTGGGCGCGCTGATGGTGGCCGCCGCGCCCATGCAGGCAGTGCTCTACCCGCTGGCGCTGGGCGGCGTGTCCATCCTGGCGTCGATCATCGGCTGCTTCTTCGTGAAGGCCACGCCGGGCATGAAGAACGTGATGCCCGCGCTGTACAAGGGCCTGATCGTGGCAGGCGTGTTGTCGGGCATCGCCTTCTACGGCGTGACGGTCTGGCTCATGCCTGACAACGCCATTGCAACCAGCGGCAGCCAGTGGCGCCTGTGGGCGGCCGGCCTGGTGGGCCTGGGCCTGACCGCCGCGCTGGTGTGGGTGACCGAGTACTACACGGGCACCCAGTACAAACCGGTGCAGCACGTGGCGCAGGCCTCCACCACGGGGCACGCAACCAACATCATCGCGGGCATCGGCGTGAGCATGAAGTCCACCGCCTGGCCGGTGCTGTTCGTGTGTGTGGCCATCGTCGTGAGCTACGCGCTGGCTGGGCTGTACGGCGTGGCCGTGGCCGCCACCGCCATGCTGAGCATGGCGGGCATTGTGGTGGCGCTGGACGCCTACGGCCCCATCACCGACAACGCGGGCGGCATTGCCGAAATGGCCGAACTGCCCGCCAGCGTGCGCGACATCACCGACCCGCTGGACGCCGTGGGCAACACCACCAAGGCGGTGACCAAGGGCTACGCCATCGGCTCGGCAGGGCTGGCTGCGCTGGTGCTGTTTGCCGACTACACCCACAAGCTCGAAACCTACGGCCTGCAGGTGAGCTTCGACCTGAGCGAGCCCATGGTCATCGTCGGCCTGTTCATCGGCGGCCTGATTCCCTACCTGTTCGGCGCCATGGCCATGGAAGCGGTGGGCCGCGCGGCCGGCTCCGTGGTGGAGGAAGTGCGTCGCCAGTTCCGCGAGATCCCGGGCATCATGGAAGGCACGGCCCAGCCCGAGTACGGCAAGGCTGTGGGCATGCTGACCGGCTCGGCCATTCGGGAAATGATGCTGCCCAGCCTGCTGCCGGTGGTGGTGCCGATCGCGGTGGGCCTGCTGCTCGGCCCGCAGGCCCTGGGTGGGGTGCTGATGGGCACCATCGTCACCGGCCTGTTCGTGGCCATTTCCATGTGCACCGGCGGCGGTGCCTGGGACAACGCCAAGAAATACATCGAGGACGGCCACCACGGCGGCAAGGGCTCGGACGCGCACAAGGCCGCCGTGACCGGCGACACCGTGGGCGACCCCTACAAGGACACGGCCGGCCCTGCCGTGAACCCGCTGATCAAGATCATCAACATCGTGGCCTTGCTCATCGTGCCGCTGCTGGCCTGAGAGGGCGCCCGCCACCCCGCCAGCGACAGGGATTTGGCGGGCACGCCCGCTGACGTGCATGGTGTAATCTCGCCCCATGTCTGAACGCGTCATCCCCTTGGTCGATCAGCGCATCCGCGCCCTGCGGGCGGTGGTGCCCGATCGGCCCATTGTGCCCACCGGCCTGTTGAGCGACGGGCTGGGCCGGCCGCTGCGCGACCTGCGCATCAGCGTGACCGACCGGTGCAATTTCCGCTGCAGCTACTGCATGCCGAAGGAAATCTTCGACAAGGACTACCAATACCTGCCGCACAGCGCGCTGCTCAGCTTCGAGGAAATCACCCGGCTGACGCGGGTGTTCGTGGCCCACGGGGTGCAAAAAATCCGCCTGACCGGCGGTGAACCGCTGCTGCGGAAAAACCTGGAAATCCTGGTCGAGCAACTGGCCGCCCTGCGCACCGTGGACGGACAGCCGCTGGACCTGACCCTGACCACCAACGGCAGCCTGCTGGCCCGCAAGGCCCATGCCCTCAAAGCTGCCGGGCTCAAGCGCGTCACCGTCAGTCTCGACGGGCTGGACGACGGCGTGTTTCGCCGCATGAACGACGTCGATTTCCCGGTGGCCGACGTGCTGGCCGGGATCGAGGCGGCGCAGGCCGCGGGCCTGGGGCCGATCAAAGTGAACATGGTGGTCAAGCGCGGCACCAACGAAGACCAGATCCTGCCCATGGCCCGGCATTTCCGGGGCACGGGCATCGTGCTGCGCTTCATCGAGTACATGGACGTGGGCGCCACCAACGGCTGGTGCATGGACGAGGTGGTGCCCAGCGCCGAGGTGCTGCGCACCTTGCAGCAGGCGTTTGCGCTGGTGCCCCTGCAGGCCAGTGCGCCAGGCGAAACCGCCGAGCGCTGGGGTTATGCTGGGCCGGATGGCCGGTTCGACCCGGCCCTGGGCGAGGTCGGCTTCATCAGCAGCGTGACGCAGGCCTTCTGCGGCGACTGCAACCGCGCCCGCCTCTCGACCGAGGGCAAGGTCTACCTTTGCCTGTTCGCCAGCCAGGGGCACGACCTGCGCGAGTTGCTGCGCGGCGGGGCCAGCGACGCCGACCTGGCCTCGGCCGTGGGCGCCATCTGGCAGGGCCGGCGCGACCGTTACTCCGAACTGCGGGCGGCCCTGCCGCCAGAAGCGCACAGTGCTGGGGAGCGGCGCATTGAAATGAGCTACATCGGGGGCTGACGCATGGCCGTGACCAATGTGACCGGCCTGGTGCTGGCCGGGGGCCGAGGCACCCGCATGGGTGGGGTGGACAAAGGGCTGCAAAACCACCAGGGCACGCCGCTGGCCCTGCACGCCCTGCTGCGGCTTCAACTGCAGCAGGGCCAGCGCCTGGCAGGCGCCATGGTCAACGCCAACCGCAACCTGGCGGCTTACGAGGCGTTCGGGGTGCCGGTGTGGCCCGACAGCCTGGACGGCTACGCCGGCCCACTGGCCGGCTTCCTGACCGGCCTGGAACACTGCAACACGTCCTACCTGTTGACGGTGCCCTGCGACTGCCCGCTCTACCCGCTGGACCTGCTGGAGCGGCTGGCCCAGGCGCTGGAACAGCACGGCGCCGAGATCGCCATGGCCGCCGCCCCGGAAGGCGGCGCCGGCCTGCGGCCACAACCGGTCTTTTGCCTGCTGCGGGTGGACCTGCTGGAAAGCCTGGTGCGATACACCCAAGCCGGTGGCCGCAAGATCGACGCCTGGACCGCCCAGCACGCTACCGTGCTCGTGCCTTTTGACCAGCCCGGAGACGACCCCCGCGCCTTCTGCAACGCCAACACCCCCCAGGAACTGCGCGCCCTGGCCCGCTGAAGCCCCTCACGCCCCATGAAAACACTGGACCAGATTGCCGCCGCGCTGCAGGGCTACGACCCCAAGGCCCTCACCGCCACGGCGGTCAACGACTTCCTGGCGGCCCTGGTTGAGCCGGTGACCGGCACCGAAACCGTGGGCGTCTTCCAGGCCCTGGGCCGGGTGCTGGCCGAAGACGTGGTCTCGCCCCTGAGCGTGCCGCCGCACGACAACTCGGCCATGGACGGCTTTGCGCTGGCCGGCGCTGGGCTGCGGGCCGATGGCCCCACCGCACTCAAGGTGGTGGGCACCGCCTACGCCGGCGCGGCCTGGGTCGGCCCATGCGGCGCGGGCGAATGCGTCAAGATCATGACCGGCGCCATCATGCCCGCCGGGCTGGACACCGTGGTGCCGCTGGAATTCGTGCAGCTTGACGGTGACCGGGTCCAGGTACCACCCGGCGTGGTGCGCACCGGCGACAACCGCCGCCTGCTGGGCGAAGACCTGATGCAGGGCCAGCCCGCCCTGCGCCGGGGCGACCGGCTCGGCCCGGCGGCCCTGGGCCTGATCGCCAGCCTGGGCCTGCCCACGGTCCGGGTCTACCGTCGCCTGCGGGTGGCCTACTTCTCCACCGGCGACGAAATCCTCAGCTTGGGCGAAGCACCGCGCGAAGGCGCGGTCTACGACAGCAACCGCTACACCGTGTTCGGGCTGCTCAGCCGCTTGGGGGTGGAGGTGCTGGACCTGGGTGTCGTCAAAGACGAACCGGCAGCGCTGGAAGCCGCCTTCCGCCAGGCGGCGGCCCAGGCCGATGCGGTCATCACCAGCGGCGGCGTCAGCATGGGCGAGGCCGACCACACCAAGGCGATGATGAAACAGTTGGGCGACGTGGCGTTCTGGCGCATCGCCATGCGCCCCGGTCGTCCCATGGCGGTGGGCCGGCTGCAACAGCCGCCGCACCATGCCGTGCTGTTCGGGCTGCCCGGCAACCCGGTGGCGGTGATGGTGACCTTTCTGGCCTTTGTGCGCCCCGCCCTGCTGCGCATGATGGGCGCGCAGCCCACGCCGGCCCCGCTGCTGCAGGCCCACAGCCAGGAAGCGCTGCGCAAAAAGCCCGGCCGCACCGAATACCAGCGCGGTGTCGTCAGCACCGGCCCCGACGGGCGCTTGCAGGTGCGCACCACCGGCAACCAGGGCTCCGGCGTGCTGCGTTCCATGGTGGAGGCCAACGGCCTGATCGTGCTGCACCACGACCAAGGCAACGTGGCCGTGGGTGACACGGTGGACGTGATGGTGTTCGACGGGGCAGTCTGACCCCGCGGGGGCTCAGGCGATCAGCAGCAACCCCACCTGCAACAGCACGATCAGCACCAGCACCGACAGGTCCACCCCACCGATGGCAGGGACCCAGCGCCGGATCGGCTGCAACAGCGGCTCCACCAGCCGCGCCAGGCTGGCCTGGACCGGCGCCTGCGGCTGCACCCACGACAGGATCGCGTAGGCCAGCGTCAGCAGCATCAGCCCCTGCAACACGGTGCGCAGCAGGAACATGACCGCCAGAAACGGCAAGGTCCAGGTCCAATCCAGGTGGTTGACCCCTGGCAACTGCCCACCGAACAGGCCGTGGTACACGGCCGAATAGCCCAGCGCCAGCACCAGCCCCGACAGGAAACTGCCCCAGTCGGTGTTGGCCTGCGCCCAACCGCGCGGCAGCGTCTTGCGCATCGGTCGTACGATCCAGTCGGTGATCGCCATGACGAACACCCCGGGTTGCTGCGTCATGCGCAGGCGGCGGGTGTTCATCCAGCCCCGCAACAGGGCCGCACCGACCAGAAAGAAAAACAGGGTGTCCAGCAGAAACAACAGGATGCGCATCTCAACGTTTGCCTTTTTTGGCCTTGCCCGACGGGGGGCGGGCGGCTCGCCGCGACGGCGGCTGGCCCGCCGCGCGGGTCGCGGACCAGGGCGCGCCGTCGGCCGCGCCTGCCCGGCGCTCGGACGCGTATTGTGACGCACCGGCGCCGGCGCCGGCGCTGCGGCCACCGCCGCGCCCCACCTTGGGCGCACGGCCCGGGCTGGGCTCGGCGTCGCCGGCCTTGTCGCGCAGGGCGCGCAGCACCAGTTCGGCCTCGCCGCGGACCAGGCGGAAGTCGATGCGGCGGCCGTCCAGGTCCACCCGGCTGACCTGCACGTTCACCCGGGTCCCCAGCGCGTAGCGGATGCCGGTGCGCTCGCCGCGCAGTTCCTGGCGCGCCTCGTCGTAGCGGAAGTATTCGCCGCCCAGCTCGGTGATGTGCACCAGGCCTTCCACGTACAGGTTGTCGAGGGTGACGAACAGCCCAAAACTGGTGACCGCGGTGACCACCCCGCCGAATTCCTCGCCCAGGCGTTCGCGCATGTATTTGCACTTGAGCCAGGCTTCCACGTCGCGGCTGGCCTCGTCGGCGCGGCGCTCGTTGGCGCTGCAATGCAGGCCGGCGGCCTGCCAGCCCAGCATCTCGGCCGTGGGTTTGGCCTTGCTGCCCTTGTCGGCCGGCTTGCGCGCGGCCAGCCGCTTGGACAGCTTGGCATGCGCCTCGCCCGGTGTGGGCAGGGTCGGCAGGTGGTATTTGCGGTCGTGCAGGATGGCCTTGATCACCCGGTGCACCAGCAGGTCCGGATAACGGCGGATGGGGCTGGTGAAGTGGGTGTAAGCCTCGAAGGCCAGCCCGAAATGGCCCTGGTTCTGCGGGGCGTAGATGGCCTGCGACATGGAGCGCAGCAGCATCTGGTGGATCTGTGCCGCGTCGGGCCGCTCCTGGGTGGCGTGCGCGATCTGCTGGAAGTCCATGGGCCGGGGCAGGTCGCCCACGGTCTGCGGCACGCCCAGCGCCTTCAGGTACTGGCGCAGGGTTTCCAGCTTTTCGGGCGTCGGACCGTCGTGGACGCGGTACAGGCCCAGGTGTTTGCTCTGGGCAATGAACTCGGCCGAACACACGTTGGCCGCCAGCATGGCCTCTTCGATCAGTTTGTGCGCGTCGTTGCGGGTGCGGGGCACGATCTTTTCGATGCGGCCCGAGTCGTCGCAGACGATCTGGGTTTCGGTGGTCTCGAAGTCCACCGCACCGCGCTGACCCCGCGCCTGCAACAGGGCGCGGTACACATCGTGCAGGTTGAGCAGGTGCGGCACCAGCGCGCGGCGCTGCTGGGCCTCGGGGCCGCGGGTGTTTTGCAGAATGGCCGCGACCTCGGTGTAGGTCAGGCGGCCGTGGCTGTACATGACCGCCGGGTA
>NZ_JAAQQT010000541.1:0-10676 GCF_011742065.1 Aquabacterium sp. A08 | reverse complement strand
GAAACCGTGGTCTGCGCCTTGCCCGGCCCCGGCCACGAGGTCGACGAATTCCACTGCAACCGCACCCTGGTGGAGCGTGCAGGTGCCTGGGTGGTGGAGCCGATGTCGGCCTGACCCCCTTCCATCTCCCTACAGTTTGAACGGTACAAGATGAAACACACTTTCCAAGCCCCCGCCGGGCGCAACGTCGTGGTCGTGGGCACCCAGTGGGGTGACGAGGGCAAGGGTAAGCTGGTCGACTGGCTGACCGAAACCGCCAAGGGCGTGGTGCGTTTCCAGGGCGGCCACAACGCCGGGCACACGCTGGTCATCAACGGCGTCAAGACGGCGCTGCACCTCATCCCCAGCGGCATCATGCGCCCGGGCGTCAAGTGCTACATTGGCAACGGCGTGGTGCTGTCGGTGACCAAACTGCTCGAAGAAATTGCGGGCCTGGAAAAAGCCGGCGTGGAGGTGCGTTCGCGCCTGCGCGTCAGCGAAGGCTGCCCGCTGATCCTGCCCTTCCATGCCGCCATCGACGTGGCGCGCGAAGCCGCCAAGGTCAAAGCCGGGGTGGAGAAGATCGGCACCACCGGCCGCGGCATCGGCCCGGCCTACGAGGACAAGATCGCCCGCCGCGCCCTGCGTGTGCAAGACCTCAAGCACCCCGAGCGTTTCGCCGCCAAGCTGCGCGAACTGCTGGACCTGCACAACCACCTGCTGGTGAGCTACCTGGGCTCGGCCACCATGGACTGGGGCCCGGCCTTTGAAGGCTTCATGCAGAACGGCCAGATCCAGTTCGACGCGGTGTTCGAGCAGGCGATGCAGCAGGCCGAGCAGCTCAAGCCCATGATCGCCGACGTCTCGCGCGAACTGAACGAGGCCCACCGGGCCGGCGTGAACCTGCTGTTCGAAGGCGCCCAGGGCACCTTGCTGGACATCGACCACGGCACCTACCCCTTCGTCACCTCGAGCAACTGCGTGGCCGGCAACGCCGCCGCCGGCGCCGGCGTGGGTCCGGGCATGCTGCACTACGTGCTGGGCATCACCAAGGCCTACTGCACCCGCGTGGGTGGCGGTCCGTTCCCGACCGAGCTGGACTGGGAAACCGAAGGCACGCCGGGTTACCACATGGCCACCGTCGGCGCCGAAAAAGGCACCACCACCGGCCGTTCGCGCCGCTGTGGCTGGTTCGACGCCGCGCTGCTCAAGCGCTCGGCCCAGGTCAACGGCCTGTCGGGCCTGTGCATCACCAAGCTCGACGTGCTCGACGGCCTGTCCGAACTGCAGCTGTGCGTGGGCTACAAGCTGGACGGCGAGATCATCGACATCCTGCCCATGGGCGCCGACGAGATCGCCCGCTGCGAACCGATTTACGAAACCCTGCCGGGCTGGAGCGAGTCGTCGGTCGGCGTCACCGACTACGACCGGCTGCCCGCCAACGCCCAGCACTACCTGAGCCGCATCGAGGCGGTGACGGGCGTGCCGGTGCATGTCGTGTCCACCAGCCCGGACCGCGACCACACCATCCTGTTGCACCACCCCTACGCCGGCTGAAGGCTCGGAGACCGCCATGCTGACCGAAGACGGTAAACACCTGTACGTGTCCTACGACGAGTACCACAAGCTGATCGAAAAGCTCGCCATCCAGGTGCACCAGTCGGGCTGGGCCTTCGACACCATCCTGTGCCTGGCCCGGGGCGGCATGCGGCCCGGCGACATCCTCAGCCGGATCTTCGACAAGCCGCTGGCGATCATGTCCACCAGCTCCTACCGCGCCGAGTCCGGCACCCAGCGCGGCGAACTGGACATCGCGCGCTACATCACCACCCCCAAAGGCTCCATCGCGGGGCGGGTGCTGCTGGTGGACGACCTGGCCGACTCAGGCCACACGCTGCGGGCGGTGATCGAACTGCTCAAGAACAACTACCCGCCCATCACCGAGCTGCGCAGCGCGGTGATCTGGACCAAGCAGGTGTCGGTGTTCACGCCCGACTACTCGGTGGAATTCCTGGCCACCAACCCCTGGATTCACCAGCCCTTCGAGGCCTACGACAGCATGCGTCCGGCGCAGCTGTTGGCCAAATGGAAGATCTGAGCCCCGACGCTTCGGTCGGCCCGGCCACCCGGCTGGTGCAGCACCGCTACCGCCCGCCGGCCGACTTCGAGGCCCCAGCCCCGGGGGTGCACAAGGCGTCCACCGTGTTTTTCCCCAACGTGGCGGCCGTGCGCCAGCGCGAGTGGAAAGACAAGTCGGCCTACACCTACGGCCTGCACGGCACGCCCACCACCTTCACCCTGGAAGCCCGCATTGCCACCCTAGAAGGCGGGCAGCACTGCGTGCTGGCCCCCAGCGGGCTGGCGGCCATGGCGCTGGTGGACATGGCCTTCCTGAGCGCCGGCGACGAAGTGCTGCTGCCCGACAACGCCTACGGCCCCGGCAAGTCGCTGGCCGCGGCCGAACTGGCGCGCTGGGGCATCGCCCACCGCTGTTACGACCCGATGCGGCCGGACCACCTGGCCAGCCTGATCGGCCCCGCCACGCGGCTGGTCTGGCTGGAAGCGGCCGGCTCGGTGACGCTCGAATTCCCCGATGTGCCGGCCCTGGTGGCCGTGGTGCGCCAGGCCCAGACCGCCCGGGGTCCGGGGGCGCGGGCCATCGTCACCGCCCTGGACAACACCTGGGGCGCGGGCGTGGCGTTCGTCCCGTTCGACCTGGGGGTGGACATCTCCCTGCAGGCCCTGACCAAATACCCCAGCGGCGGCGGCGATGTGTTGATGGGCTCGGTGGTGACGCGCGACGATGCCTTGCACCGCCAGCTCTTGCTCACCCACATGCGGCTGGGCCTGGGCGTGGGGGCCAACGACGCCGAAGGGGTGCTGCGCGGCCTGCCGTCGCTGCTGCTGCGTTACCACGCGCAAGACCGCAGCACCCGCGCCTTGGCCACCTGGATGGCCGAGCAGCCCGGCGTGGCCCGCGTGCTGCACCCGGCCTTGCCCGGATCGCCCGGCCATGCCCACTGGCTGCGCGACGCGCGCGCCGCCGCCGCCCTGTTCAGCGTGGTCTTTGACGACGCCGTGGGCGCGGCCCAGGTGGACGCTTTCTGCGACCGACTCCGGCGCTTCCGGCTGGGCTACAGCTGGGCCGGCCCGGTCAGCCTGTGCATGCCCTACGAACTGGGCCCGATGCGGGAGTTGCCTGGCCCCCACCCGGCGCGCCTGGTGCGCTTGGCGGTGGGCCTGGAGGACGTGGCCGACCTGCAGGCCGACCTGGCTCAGGCGCTGACCGCCGTGTCCTGAGCCACCAGTTCGCGGGCCAGGGCCTGCAACGCCGCGGTCGAGCGGTCGGGCAGGGTGCAGACGGTGGCCGCGCCGAATTGCACGAAATTGCGGCGGATGGAGGCCGCATAGACCGGGTCGTAGTGTCGGGTCAGCAGTTCGCGCACCACCGCCGGCGACTGGCCGGCGCGCACCTGGGCCTGCCAGTCTTCGATCACCGCACGCCCCTGCAGCTGGGTCAGGGCGTCCAGGCGGCGGCAGAAAAAGTCCGGGTCCTGCAGGAAGAAGGCGTAGTCCTCCAGCAGCAGCGCCACCCGTTCCTCGTCCGGCAGCTGCAGGTCCAGGCAGGGGCTGGCGCGCATGGCGTCCATCAGCGCGTCGGGCACCCGCAGGTTGCCCACTTTCTTGCTTTCGCTTTCCACGTACACCACCCGGTCCGGGTCGAAGCCACGCAGCCGCGCCCAGACCAGGCTGTCGAAGTGTTTCTGGCTGGGCTGGGGCTGGCCGGGCACCAGGCCCAGCACCGAGCTGCGGTGGCAGGCCAGGGCCTCCAGGTCCAGCACCTGCGCCCCCGCGTCGGCCAGGGCGTGCAGCAGGCGCGTCTTGCCCGAGCCGGTGGGGCCGCACACCACGCGGTAGCGCAGCCGCTGGGCCAGGCCGGGCAGGCTCTCGAGCAGGGCGCCGCGCCAGGCCTTGTAGCCGCCCTCGATCAGGGTGACCTGAAACCCGATGGCGCTGAGGATGGTGGCCAGTGCCCCGCTGCGGTTGCCGCCGCGCCAGCAATAGACCAGAGGTTTCCAGCCCTTGGGCTTGTCGATCACCTCGCGTTCGATGTGGGCGGCGATGTTGCGGGCCGACAGGGCCGCCCCGCGCTTCTTGGCCTCGAAGGCGTTGACCTGTTTGTACATCGTGCCGATGACGATGCGTTCCTCGTTGTTCAACGTGGGCCAGTTGACCGCCCCGGGCAGGTGATCCAGGGCGTATTCGTCTTCGGTGCGGGCGTCGATGACGGTGTCGAAATCGCCCAGACGGGCGGGCACGTCGGCGGCGGGCAGGGTGTGCAGGGGCATGGGGTGTCAGCGGCGGGGCAGGAGCTTGCGCAGTTCGGGCCAGACATTGTCCAGCATCCGCGGCTGGGCCTCTTCGTTGGGGTGGATGCGGTCGGCCTGGAACAGGGCCACGGGGTCGGGGCCGTCGGCCACCCCGCGTAGGAAAAACGGCACCAGGGCGGACTGGGTCTGGCGCGCCACATCGGTGTAGAGCCGGCGGAAGTCGGCCGCATAGCGGGCGCCGTAGTTGGGCGGCATCTCCATGCCCAGCAGCAGCACGCGGGCGCCGGCGCTGCGGCCGGCCTCGGCCATGGCGGTCAGGTTCTGCCGCGTCATCTCCAGCGGCAGGCCGCGCAGCGCGTCGTTGCCGCCCAGCTCGATCACCACCACCCCCGGCCGATGCTGTTCCAGCAGGGCGGGCAGGCGCGAGCGCCCGCCCGAGGTGGTGTCGCCGCTGACGCTGGCGTTGACCACCCGCCAACCCGGCACGGCGCTGGCCAGGCGCTGCTCCAACAGGGCCACCCAGCCGCTGCCGCGGCGCAGGCCGTACTCGGCGCTCAGGGAGTCGCCCACCACCAGCACCGTCGGCGTCGGGGCGGCCCGCGCCGGGGCGGATAACCCCAGCCCCATGGCCAGGGCGGTGAACGCGGTAAAGTGTCTGCGGTTCAACTCGAAAAGCCTTTCATGTCGGATGTGATGATTGCGGCCCAGCAGGTCTCGAAATCGGTGCGCGACGCCACCGGCACGCTGGACATCCTGCGCGGGGTGGACTTCGTGCTGCACCGCGGCGAGACGGTGGCCATCGTCGGCGCGTCCGGCTCGGGCAAAAGCACGCTGTTGTCCATTGTGGCCGGGTTGGACACGCCCACGGCGGGAACGGTTCACATCGACGGCACCGATATTTTTGCCCTGGACGAAGACCAGCGCGCCGCGCTGCGCGCGCAAAAGGTGGGATTCGTGTTCCAGAGCTTCCAGTTGCTGGGCAACCTGACCGCGCTGGAAAACGTGATGCTGCCGCTCGAACTGGCCGGTCGGCGCGACGCCCGCGCCCTGGCCACCCAGATGTTGCAGCGCGTCGGCCTGGGCGAGCGCCTGGGGCATTACCCCAAGGTCTTGTCGGGCGGCGAGCAGCAGCGCGTGGCCCTGGCGCGCGCGTTTGTGGTGCGGCCTGCCGTGCTGCTGGCCGACGAGCCCACCGGCAGCCTGGACTTCGCCACCGGCGAGCGCATCATGCAGCTGATGTTTGAATTGAACCGCGAGCAGGGCACGACGCTGGTGCTGGTCACGCACGACCCCGCCATTGCGCAACGCTGCGAACGCCGCATCACCGTGGAAGCCGGGCGGGTGTCGGCCGAGCCGCCACGGCAGCCGGTCGGCGCCTGAAGCGGCGCTTGGGGGGATAATTCCCCCCCATGTCTTCACCCAAAGTCCTGTTCGGCTTCCACGCGGTCGGCGTGCGCCTGAAAACCGCCCCCGCTTCCATCATCGAGATCTACTTCGACCCGACGCGCCGCGACGCGCGCATGAAGCAGTTCCTCGACCGCGCCAAAGAGGCCGGCGCCCGCCTGATCGAAGGCGACAGCCTGCGCATCGCCAAACTGGCCGGCAGCCACGGCCACCAGGGTGTGGCCGCGCGGGTGAACCCGGTGGAACAGGCCCGTTCCCTGGACGACCTGCTGGACCAACTGGAGCAGGGCGAAGGCATTGCCCCTTTGCTGTTGGTGCTGGACGGCGTGACCGACCCGCACAACCTGGGCGCCTGCCTGCGCGTGGCCGACGGCGCCGGGGCCCAGGCGGTGATCGCGCCCAAGGACCACGCCTGCGGCATCAACGCCACCGTGGCCAAGGTCGCCAGCGGCGCGGCCGAAACCACCCCGTACTTCATGGTGACCAACCTGGCGCGCACCCTCAACGAGCTGAAGGAGCGCAACATCTGGATCATCGGCACCAGCGACGACGCCCCGAAAACCATTTACCAGGTGGATCTGAAAGGCCCGGTGGCCTTGGTGCTGGGGGCCGAAGGCCCGGGCATGCGCCAGCTCACCCGCAAGACCTGCGACGAGCTGGTCAGCATCCCCATGCGCGGGGCGGTGGAAAGCCTCAACGTGTCGGTGGCCAGCGCGGTCTGCCTGTACGAAGCCCTGCGCCAGCGCAGCTGAGGCGTCAAACCCAGCCCAGCGCGCCCAGCACGGCCCCGGCGGCCAGCAGCCAGAGCAGCGGCCAGCGCGTCTTCCACACGGCCAGTGTGGTGGCGGCGCCCAGGGCCCAGAGTGGGCCGTCGCGCAGCGGGTCGTCGTGGGCGGCGATCAGGAGCCAGCCGGTGGCCACCAGCAGCGCCACCACGATCGGGGCCATGCCCTGCTTGAAGGCGCGCACACCGCGCCGCTCGCGGTGGCGGTGGGCCCAGCGCCCGGCCAGGTAGGCCAGTGTGGACGAGGGGATGAGGATGGCCGTCAGGCTGAGCCCCACCCCCAGCAAACCCAGCGGCCAGGCCGCCATGCCCGCGGCCGTGCCACCGGCGGCGTTGACCCCCACCGACCAGCCCATCAGGGCCACGAACAGCACGTTGGGCCCTGGGGCCGCCTGCGCCAGTGCGATGGCGGCGGTGAACTGCGCGTCGCTCAGCCAGGCCTGCTGCGCCACCAGAAAACGGTGCATGTCCGGCGCGGTGGTGATGGCGCCGCCCACCGCCAGCAGCGACAGCAGCAGGAAGTGGCTGAACAGGGTCCACCAGTCGAGGGCGTGCAGGGTCATGTGGCGATCAAGGCAGTGGCGCGGCGGTCTGCTGGCGGCCCAGGCAGCGCCAGGCCCACCCGCCCCCGAGCGCGCCCAGCCCCAGCAGCACCCACAGCAGCGGCAGCCGCCACACGGCGATGCCGGCGAAGGCGGCCACGGCCAGCAGCGCGCAGGCGCCGCGCCCCATGGGGTTGTGCCGCAGGGCCGCGGCCAGTTTCAGGCCGGTGCCGGTGACCAGGCCCGCCGCCACCGCGCCCATGCCGCGCAGGGCACCCTGGGCAGCGGCGCTGTCGGCCACCGACGCAAAGCCCACCGCCAGCACCAGCACCACCACCAGCGGGGCGGCCAGCATGCCTGCCAGGGCCGCCAGCGCCCCGGTCCAGCCAAAGTAGCGCCCGCCGATCATCAGCGACAGGTTGACCACGTTCGGCCCCGGCAGGATCTGGGCCACGGCCCATTCTTCCACGAACTGCTCGCGCGTCATCCAGCGTTTTTTTTCCACCAGCTCGCGCTGCACGACGGCCAGCACCCCCCCAAAGCCCTGCAGGGCCAGCCAGGTGAAGGACCAGAACAGGTCGGCGCGGGAACGGGGCTGCGCGGTCACGGCCTCAGACCGTCATGCCACCGGCCACCTCCAGCACGGTGCCGTTGATGTAGCTGGCCTCGTCGCTCGCCAGAAAGGCGTAGGCGTTGGCAATCTCCTCGGGCTGCCCCAGGCGGCGCAGCGGCACCTTCTGGGCCATCTCTTCCATCACCTTGGCCGGAATGGTCTCCAGGATGGGGGTGCTGATGAAGCCCGGCGCCACCGCGTTCACCCGCACGCCCTTGGGGCCGAGTTCGCGGCTCCAGGTTTTCGTGAAGCCGATCACCCCGAACTTGGTGGCTGCGTAGTTGGTCTGGCCGAAATTGCCGTAGATGCCGACCACGCTGGAGGCGTTGAGGATGACGCCGCTGCCCTGCGCCACCATGGTGTCGGCCACGGCCTGGGCGCAGTGGAAGACGCCGCGCAGGTTCACGTCCACCACGCGGTCGAACTGCTCCAGCGTCATTTTCTGCAGGCGTGCGTCCTGGGTGATGCCGGCATTGTTGACCAGCACGTCGATGCGGCCGAAACGCTCCTTCACCGCCGCCACCACCGCGTCCACCATGGCGCGCTGGGTCACGTCCATGACATAACCGGCGGCGGTGGCACCCAGGGCCTGGCAGCGCGCGACCACCTCGTCCACCGCGGCCTGGCGCACGTCGCAAACGACGACGGTGGCGCCTTCGCGGGCGAACTTGAGCGCGGTGGCCGCGCCAATGCCCTGGGCCGCGCCGGTGATGATGCAGATCTTGCCTTCGAGTCGTTTCATGGTGTGTTCAGGAGGGGTGGAAGGTCGTGTGGCCCACCATCTTACGGCCTGGGTGCCCACCCCGGGGGCGCTGGCGTTGCGCGAGCGACAACCCACACGTTTTGAGGGGTGTGGCTGGCCCGACCGCGCCCATTGGCCGGCGGCTGCAATTCCTTTCTACAATGTCAACACCATCCAACGGTCTGCGGGCAGGCGCTCGGCGGGCTTTACACAGGAGCGAGATCAGTGCAAACGAAAGAGGCCGACCCTTCGGCCGCCGCCGGCAAGCCCCTGCGCGTCATCAAAAAGTACCCGAACCGCCGGCTCTACGACACCGACACCTCGGCCTACATCACCCTGGCCGAGGTCAAGGCCCTGGTCATGCGCGCCGAGCCCTTCGTGGTGCGCGACGCCAAGACCAACGAGGACCTGACCCGCAGCATCCTGCTGCAGATCATCCTGGAAGAAGAAACCGCCGGGGTGCCGCTGTTCTCCGAGAACATGCTGGCCAACATGATCCGTTTCTACGGCCATTCCATGCAGGACTTCATGGGCTCCTACCTGGACAAGAACCTGCAGATCTTCATGGAAATGCAGCAGAAAATGACCGACCAGGCCAAGGGCCTGACGCCGGAGTTGTGGCAGCAGTTCATGAACGCGCAGACGCCGCTGATGATGGGCAACTACTTCACCCAGTCCCAGAACGCCTTCACCCAGATGCAGGAGCAGATGCTCAACGCCCTGGGCGTCAAGCGCTGAGTGACCGTGCCGGCGCGGGCCGGACCTGAGACAATCGGGGGATGAGCGACACCATCTCCCCCGCCGCCCCCGTGGCGCCCACGTCCGCCCCCAAGGTGGGCTTCGTCAGCCTCGGGTGCCCCAAGGCCCTGACCGACTCCGAACTGATCCTCACCCAGCTCAGCGCCGAGGGTTACGAAACCAGCAAGACCTTCGCCGGCGCCGACCTGGTCATCGTCAACACCTGCGGCTTCATCGACGACGCCGTACAGGAAAGCCTGGACACCATCGGCGAGGCCCTGGCCGACAACGGCAAGGTGATCGTCACCGGCTGCCTGGGCGCCCGCGAAGGCGAGGGCGGTGGCAATCTGGTGCGCCAGATGCACCCGAGCGTGCTGGCCGTCACCGGCCCGCACGCCACCCACGAGGTGATGGAAGCGGTGCACCAGCACCTGCCCAAGCCGCACGACCCCTTCCTCGACCTGGTGCCGCAGCGCGCGGCCAACGCGGTCGCCGGCGTGGGCATCAAGCTCACCCCGCGCCACTACGCTTATTTGAAAATCAGCGAAGGCTGCAACCACCGCTGCACCTTCTGCATCATCCCGTCGATGCGCGGCGACCTGGTCAGCCGCCCGATCGGCGAGGTGCTGACCGAGGCGCGCAAGCTGTTCGAGGGCGGCGTGAAGGAACTGCTGGTGGTGAGTCAGGACACCTCGGCCTATGGCGTGGACCTGCAGTACCGCACCGGCTTCTGGGACGGCAAACCGGTCAAGACCAAGCTGTACGACCTGGTGCGTGCCCTGGGCGAACTGGCGCGCCAGCACGGCGCCTGGGTGCGTCTGCACTACGTCTACCCCTACCCGCACGTGGACGACGTGATTCCCCTGATGGCCGAGGGCCTGTGCCTGCCCTACCTGGACGTGCCGCTGCAGCACAGCCACCCGGACGTGCTCAAGCGCATGAAGCGCCCGGCCAGCGGCGAGCGCAATCTGGAGCGCATCCAGCGCTGGCGCGAGGTCTGCCCCGAACTGGTGGTGCGCAGCACCTTCATCGCCGGCTTCCCCGGCGAAACCGAGGCCGAGTTCCAGCACCTGCTCGATTTTGTGGCCGAGGCCCAGATCGACCGGGCCGGTTGCTTTGCCTATTCGCCGGTGCAGGGGGCCGCGGCCAACGACCTGCCGGGCGCCTTGCCCGACGCGGTGCGTGAAGAACGCCGGGCGCATTTCATGGCGTTGGCCGAGCGCGTGTCGGCCGAGCGTCTGCAACGCCGCGTCGGCGCCACCATGCAGGTGTTGGTGGACCAGGCGCTGAGCCTGGGCAAAAAGGGTGGGGTGGGGCGCAGTTACGCCGACGCCCCAGAAATCGACGGCCAGGTGCGGCTGCTGCCGCCCGAAAAGGCCAGCAAGACCTACAAGGTGGGCGACTTCATCAAGGTGCGCATCGTCGGGGCCGATGGCCACGACCTGGTTGGTCAGCCGGTGTGAGCGCGTGGGCGGGGCGCCGGCAGGCGCTCTGCCTGATGCAAAGGTGGACAAGCCCAAACCCGGGCCAGAAAGCAAAAAAG
>NZ_JAAQQT010000540.1:0-14461 GCF_011742065.1 Aquabacterium sp. A08 | reverse complement strand
ACTGCCCCGACCTGTCGGCCCGCCTGGGGCAGATGTGCGACATCTTCGTGCACGACGCCTTTGGCACCGCCCACCGCGCCGAGGCCAGCACCTACGGTGTGGCCGAAACCGCGCCGGTGGCCTGCGCCGGCCCCTTGCTCGCGGCCGAGATGGACGCCATCGCCCGCGCCCTGCAGGCCCCGCGCAGCCCGCTGGTGGCCATCGTGGGCGGCTCCAAGGTGTCGTCCAAGCTCACCATCCTGCAGAGCCTGGCGCGCAAGGTGGACCGGCTGATCGTGGGCGGTGGCATCGCCAACACCTTCATGCTGGCCGCCGGCCTGCCGGTGGGGCGCAGCCTGGCCGAACCCGCGCTGGTGGAGGAGGCGCGCCGCGTCATGGCCCATCTGCGCGCCCGGGGCGCCGAGGTGCCCATGCCCAGCGACGTGGTCACCGCCACCCACCTGGGGCCCGAGGCGGTGGGCACGGTCAAGGCCGTGGCCGACGTGGCCCCGGACGACCTCATCCTCGACATCGGCCCCGAGACCGCGGCCCGCTGGGCCCAGCTGCTGCACGGCGCCGGCACCGTGGTCTGGAACGGCCCGGTGGGCGTGTTCGAGTTCGACGCCTTCGGCCACGGCACCCGCACCCTGGCGCTGGCCATTGCCGCGTCGCCGGGCTACTCCATCGCCGGGGGCGGCGACACCCTGGCCGCCATCGCCCGCTATGGCATCGAACGCCGGGTGGACTGCATTTCCACCGGCGGCGGCGCCTTTCTGGCGGTGCTCGAAGGCCAGACGCTGCCCGCCTTCGAGGTGCTGGCCCGCCGGGCCGCTGCCTGACCGCCCCCGGTCGATTCAACCCGTTAGCCCGCCACCACCGGAGACCCTCATGGCCCTCATTTCCCTGCGTCAATTGCTGGACCACGCCGCCGACCACGGCTACGGCGTGCCCGCCTTCAACGTCAACAACATGGAGCAGGTGCAGGCCATCATGCAGGCCGCCGCGGCGGTCGACAGCCCGGTCATCCTGCAGGGCTCGGCCGGCGCCCGCAACTACGCCGGCGAGCCCTTCCTGCGCCACCTGGTCGCCGCCGCCCTCGAGATGTACCCGTACCTCCCCGTCTGCATGCACCAAGACCACGGCGCCTCGCCCGGTGTCTGTGCCCGGGCCCTCCAGTCGGGCTTCAGCTCGGTGATGATGGACGGCAGCCTGCTGGCCGACGGCAAAACCCCCGCCAGCTACGACTACAACGTGCAAGTGACCCGCCAGGTGGTGGACCTGGCCCACGCCTGCGGCGTTTCGGTCGAGGGCGAACTGGGCTGCCTGGGCAGCCTGGAAACCGGCCAGGCCGGGGAGGAGGACGGCCACGGTGCCGAGGGCGCCCTGGACCACACCCAACTGCTGACCGACCCCGACGAGGCCGCCGACTTCGTGCAGAAAACCCAGGTCGACGCCTTGGCGATCGCCATCGGCACCAGCCACGGTGCCTACAAATTCAGCAGCAAGCCCACCGGGCAGGTGCTGCGCATCGACCGCGTGCGCGCCATCCACGCACGCATCCCCAACGTCCACCTGGTGATGCACGGCAGCTCCAGCGTGCCGGAGGACTGGCTGGCGACCATCAACCGTTACGGTGGCGACATGGGGGCCACCTACGGCGTGCCGGTCGATGAGATCGTCGAAGGCATCCGGCACGGGGTGCGCAAGGTCAACATCGACACCGACCTGCGCATGGCCAGCACCGGCGCCATCCGCCAGCACCTGGCCGAGCACCGCCAGAACTTCGACCCGCGCAAGTTTTACCAGGCCGCCACCCAAGCGATGCAGGCCATTTGCACCGCCCGCTACGAGGCCTTCGGCAGCGCGGGCATGGCCGCCCGCATCGGCCCGGTGCTCAGCCTGGACGCCATGCAGAAACGTTACGACCGGGGCGAACTGGCGCCGTGACTGGCCTGAGCCGGTGGGGCGGCCCTTATACCTGCCCAGGTATGCCGGTCATTGGCGACCGGCCGCGGCGGCCGGGCCCGGTCCGCGCGACAATGCGGGGGCCATGATCCCGATCAAAACCGAATCCGCCTGGCGCGGGACCGCCGACTGCAAGGCCTGCGGCATCCGCGACATGGTGCTGTTTTCCGACCTGAACGAGCACGATTTCAGCCTGATCCACGCGCCGATCGACGACCTCAGTCACCGCACCGGCCAGAGCCTCTACCACGAAGGCGCGCACGCGCCGGGCATCTACACCCTGCGCAGCGGCCTGATCAAGCTGATCCGCGTCACCCCCGACGGGCGCCAACGCATCCTGCGCCTGCTGCGCCCGGGCGACGTGGCGGGGCTGGAGGCGCTGGCCACCGGCCGCTACGACAGCGAGGCCGTGGCCATGACCGACGTCAGCGTCTGCCGCATCCCGACCGACGTGATCCACCGCCTGAGCCAGAACTCGCCGCGCCTGCACTGGCGCCTGCTGCAAAAGTGGCAACAGGCGCTGAAAGAGGCCGACGACTGGCTGGCGGCCATCAACTTCGGCACCGCGCGCCAGCGGGTCGGCAACTTTGTCCTGAAAATGCGCCACGCCACCGACCCGGGCGTGACCACCCTGTTTGCCCGCGAGGACATGGGGGCGATGATGGACCTCAAGCTGGAAACCGTCAGCCGCGAGATCAGCGCCCTGGTGCGCGAGGGCGCCATCGAGCCGCTGGACAAGTCCGGCCGCCTCTACCGGGTGCTGGACGAGACCCGGCTGCAGCCCGCTTCGGCGGCTTGAGGCCTCAGAGCTCTTCGACCCGCTTCGGCGGGTAGGTGTCCCAGCCTTGGCAGCCGGGGCAGTGCCAGAAGTACTGGCGGGCCTCGAAGCCGCAAGCGGCGCAGCGGTAGCGTTTGAGCGGTTCGCTGGCCCGGTCGATGGCCTGCTTCACCAGTTGTTCGGCCTCGGTCTGGCCAAACCCGGAGCCACTGAGCCAGAAACCGGCCGCCACCAGCGACGGCTCCTGCTGCAGGTGCTCCAGGTAGAGCTGGCGGCCCGCGCCGGGGTCGGTCTGCAGGCTGGCCAACGCCTGGGTCACGTCGAGCGAGGGCAGGTGACTCTGGCGGTAGTCCAGCAGCAGTTGCGTGGCCCGGTCGGTGGTCTGGCACACGCGGGCCCATTGCACCAGGTTGTGCGCCACCAGCGGCAGGTGCTGGGGGGCGTGGCGGCCCAGCGCCTCCAGCGCTTCCAAGCCACCGGCCGTGTGGCCCAGCGACTGCCGCATGTCCGCCAGCACGATCCAGGCCCGGGCCGACTCCGGCACCTGCTGCACCAGCGTTTCCAGCATGGCCAGGGCTTCGGTGGTGTGGCCCTGCGCGCGCAGCTGCTGGGCCTGTTCGCAGCGGTAATGGGCCAGCCGCAGCCGGAACGTGCCCTGGGCGCTGCCTTCCAGCCGGGCGGCGGTGGTGGCGGCCTTCTCCCAGTCGCGGCTGCGTTCGTAAATGGCCAGCAGGGCCAGCTGGGCCTCGGCTTCAAACGCGGTGCCGGCGAGCAGGAGCAGGGCGGCCTCGGCCCGGTCCAGCAGCCCGGCCTTCAGGAAGTCCTGCGCCAAGGCGTGCTGGGCGCGGTCGCGGTCGCGGGCGGGCAGGTCGCCGCGGGCCAGCAGGTGCTCGTGCACCCGTACCGCGCGGTCGTAGTCGCCGCGGCGGCGGAACAGGTTGCCCAGGGCAAAGTGCAGCTCCGAGGTGTCCGGGTCGTGCTGCACCGCCTCGATGAAGGCGTCGATGGCCTGGTCCTGCTGTTCGTTGAGCAGGTGGTTGAGGCCGCGGAAGTAGGCGCGCGGCGCCTGGCGCCCCTCCAGCCGCCACTGGCGCAGGTCGAAGCGCGAGGCCAGCCAGCCCAGCGCAAAGGCCAGTGGCAGGCCCCAGAGCAGCCAGGTGAAATCAAATTCCATGGGGTGGGGCGTCGGGGGTGTCCGGCGTGGCGCCGGCGGTGGGGCGGGCCGCCTCGGTGGCCTGGCGCGCGGCCTGACGGCGGGCGCGCAGCCACAACGGCAGCATCACCGCGATGCCCAGGAACACGCCCAGCGTCAGCGCCGCCAGCAGCACCAGCACCAGGGGCGCGTTCCAGTGGGCGCCGAACAGCAGGTTCAGGCGCACACCGTCCTGGTTGTTCAGGGCGAACGCAAACACAACAAAGAAAATGGCTGCCTTGAGCAGCCACGCGAGGTACTTCACACAATCCCCCCAGTGGTGAGAACATTGTAGCGGCCATGGCCGCTGCGGGGTCAGGCGGCGGGGTCGGTCGCCTGGTCCACCGACTGGCGCAGGGCCTTGCCCGGCTTGAAGTGCGGCACCCGCTTTTCCGGAATGGCCACGCTCTCGCCCGAACGCGGGTTGCGGCCGAGGCGCGGCGGCCGGTGGTTCACCGAAAAGCTGCCGAAACCGCGGATTTCGATGCGCTGACCGCGCACCAGGGCGTCCGACATCGCTTCCAGGATGGCCTTGACCGCCCATTCGGCGTCGCGCTGGCCCAGTTGCGCAAACCGTGCCGCCAACGCTTCCACAAGATCGCTTCGGGTCATGTCATCGACGGGTTGAAACCATGAAAAAGGGCCCGACGCGCAGCGCACCGGGCCCCAGTGCAGCGGTTAAGAATTAACCGTTGTTGTCCAGCTTGGCGCGCAGCAGTGCGCCCAGGCTGGTGGTGCCGGCGTTGCCGGAGTTCTGGCTCAGGCTGGCCATGGCTTCTTGCTGTTCGGCCATGTCCTTGGCTTTGACGGACAGCTGGATGTTGCGGGTCTTGCGGTCCACGTTCACCACCACAGCGGTCACTTCGTCGCCTTCCTTCAGCACGTTGCGGGCGTCTTCCACGCGGTCTCGGGAGATTTCCGAAGCGCGCAGGTAGCCGACGATGTCTTCGCCCAAGTCGATTTCAGCGCCCTTGGCGTCCACGGTCTTGACCTTGCCGGTCACGGTCGCGCCCTTGTCGTTGATCGACACGAAGGTGGTGAAGGGGTCGCTGTCCAGCTGCTTGATGCCCAGGCTGATGCGCTCGCGCTCGACGTCCACGCCCAACACGATGGCTTCGACTTCCTGGCCCTTCTTGAAGTTGCGCACGGCGGTTTCGCCGGCTTCGTTCCAGGACAGGTCGGACAGGTGCACCAGACCGTCGATGCCGGCGGCCAGACCCACGAACACGCCGAAGTCGGTGATGGACTTGATCGGGCCCTTCACGCGGTCGCCGCGCTTGGTCTGCTCGGCGAACTCGTGCCACGGGTTGGCCTTGCACTGCTTCATGCCCAGGCTGATGCGGCGCTTGTCTTCGTCGATCTCCAGGACCATGACTTCGACTTCGTCGCCCAGCGACACCAGTTTGTTCGGGGCCACGTTCTTGTTGGTCCAGTCCATTTCGGAGACGTGCACCAGGCCTTCGATGCCCGGCTCCAGTTCCACGAACGCGCCGTAGTCGGCGATGTTGGTGACCTTGCCGAACATGCGGGTGCCAGACGGGTAGCGGCGGGCCACACCCATCCACGGGTCGTCGCCCATCTGCTTCAGGCCCAGGCTGACGCGCTGCTTTTCGGCGTCAAACTTCAGCACTTTGGCGGTCAGTTCCTGGCCGGCCTGCACCACCTCGGACGGGTGACGCACGCGGCGCCAGGCCATGTCGGTGATGTGCAGCAGGCCGTCGATGCCACCCAGGTCCACGAAGGCACCGTATTCGGTGATGTTCTTGACCACGCCGTTGACGATGGCGCCTTCGCGCAGGGTTTCCATCAGCTTGGCGCGCTCTTCGCCCATCGAGGCTTCGACCACGGCGCGGCGGCTCAGCACCACGTTGTTGCGCTTGCGGTCCAGCTTGATGACCTTGAATTCCAGGGTCTTGTTTTCGTACGGGGTCAGGTCCTTGGTCGGACGGCTGTCCACCAGCGAGCCCGGCAGGAAGGCGCTGATGCCGTTGACCATGACCTTGAGGCCGCCCTTGACCTTGGTGCCGGTGGTGCCTGTCACGAAGTCGCCGGATTCCAGGGCCTTTTCCAGGGCCATCCAGGAAGCCAGGCGCTTGGCCTTGTCGCGCGACAGAATGGTGTCGCCGTAGCCGTTTTCCACGGCTTCCACGGCCACGGACACGAAGTCACCCACTTGGACTTCGAGTTCGCCCTGGTCGTTCTTGAATTCTGCGATGGGCACGTAGGCTTCGGACTTCAGGCCGGCGTTGACGACCACGTGGTTGTGCTCGACGCGAACGACTTCGGCGGTGATGACCTCGCCCGGGCGCATTTCGGCGCGTTGCAGCGATTCTTCAAACAGGGCGGCAAAAGATTCAGACATGTAATTTCCTAGACCGCGCACCCGGCTGAATGGAGGTTTGGCGCGCGGCGAGTACAAAAGCGCTCGGCCTGGCGGCCAAACGGGTTGCAGGTTGAGATCCCTCGGGCCTGCGGATTCAGAAACATCCGGCGGGGCCGTCGGGGCCATGGCCCCTTGCGGGGCCGGTTTCGTTGGCCCCTTGCGGGGCCGGGGTCACGCCCCCGTGAAGGGGCGCCGTGCCGCCCACCAAGCCAACACCTGCTGCACCGATTGCTCGATGGTTTGCTCGGAGTTGTCGAGGTGGACCGCGTCCTCGGCGGGCTTCAAAGGGGCGTCCTGGCGCGAGGTGTCGCGCAGGTCGCGGGCCCTGAGGTCCGCCAAAAGGTTTTCGAGTTTAGCAGGTACGCCCTTGGAAATCAATTGCTTATGGCGCCGTTCGGCGCGTTGCGCGGCGCTGGCCGTCAGGAACACCTTGAGCGGTGCGTCGGGGAAGATGACGGTGCCCATGTCGCGCCCATCGGCCACCAGACCGGGCAGGGCGCGGCAGCGGTGCTGCAGCTCAAGCAGGCCCTGGCGCACCGCCGGCACCGCGGACACGCGCGATGCGGCCATGCCGGCGGCCTCGGTGCGCACCGCGTCGCTCACGTTCTCGCCGTTGAGCAGCACCCGGTCGCCGGCAAAGGCCACGGGCAGCTCGCGCGCCAGCGTGCCCAGGCGCTCGGCGCTGTCCGGTTGTCGCAGCGCGGCCTCGTCGGTGGCCAGGCCGGCGCGTTCGGCCGCCAGGCCCACCAGCCGGTACAGCACGCCCGAGTCCAGCAGGCTGTAGCCCAGGGCCTGCGCCACCGCCGCCGCCAGCGTGCCCTTGCCCGAGGCGGTCGGGCCGTCGATGCAGATCACCGGGATGGCCGCGGGCGCCGCCTGGCAGACACCGAACAGGGTCTCAAAGTAGTCGGGGAAGGTCTTGGCCACGCACTTCGGGTCTTCGATGCGCACCGGCACGCCGCCCGGGTTGAAGGCCGCCAGCGAGAAGCACATGGCCACGCGGTGGTCGTCGTAGGTGTGGATGGACGCGGCGCGCCAGCCGGCAGCCGCCAGCGGCCAGACGCGGATGAAGTCGGCGCCTTCCTCCACCTGCGCGCCCAGTTTGCGCAGCTCGCAGGCCATGGCGGCGATGCGGTCGGTTTCCTTCACCCGCCAGCTGGCGATGTTGCGCAGCGTGCTGGGGCCGTCGGCGTAAAGCGCCATCACCGCCAGCGTCATGGCCGCGTCGGGGATGTGGTTGCAGTCCAGGTCGATGGCCCGCAGCGGCCATGCGCCGCGCCGGATGTGCAGCGCATTGGCCGAGCCGCTGACCTGCGCGCCCATAGCCTGCGCGGCTTCGACGAAGCGGATGTCGCCCTGGATCGAGGCCAGCCCCACACCCTGCACGGTGATGCCGTCGTGCCCCGCGCTGGCCGGCGCCAGGGCGCCCAGGGCGATGAAGTAGCTGGCGGAAGAAGCGTCCGCCTCGACGTGGATGCTCCCCGGCGAACGGTAGCGGCTGCCGGCCGGGATGGTGAAGGCGGCCCAACCGTCGCGCTGCACGTCCACGCCAAAACGGGCCAGCAGCTGCAGCGTGATCTCGATGTAGGGCTTGGAAATCAGTTCGCCCACCACTTCGATGCGCACGTCGTGCCGCGCCACCAGCGGCAGGGCCAGCAGCAGGGCGGTGAGGAACTGGCTGGAAACGTCGCCGCGCACGCGGATCGTCCGGCCCAGCGCCAGCGGCACCGGTGTGCCCTGGCCCAGCCGCAGCGGCGGGTAGCCTTCGTTGCCCAGGCAGGCCACGGGGCAGCCCAGCTGGCGCAGGGCGTCCACCAGGTCGCCGATCGGGCGTTCGTGCATGCGCGGGATGCCGCTGAGCTCGAATTGGCCGCCGTGCTGGCTGGCCAGCAGGGCCAGGGCCGCGGTCAGCGGGCGCATGGCGGTGCCGGCGTTGCCCAGGAACAGCTGGGCCTGGCGCACCGGCAACTGCCCGGCCAGGCCGCGCACCTTCACGGCCTGGCCGGGCAGGCGTTCCACCCCGCAACCCAGCGCGTCCAGGGCGTCGAGCATGACCCGTGTGTCGTCGGAGTCGAGCAGGTCGTGGACGGTGGTCTCGCCCTCGCTCAGCGCGGCCAGCAGCAGCACCCGGTTGGAAATGCTCTTGGAGCCGGGCAGGTGCACCGTGCCGCCGGCGCTGCGCAGGGGGGGAAGGTCGAGAAAGGGAATCGGGTACATGGCCGGGCAGTGGCGGGTGGGGGCCGGTGCGCCGCGGGCGCGCCGGGTCGGGGTCAGGTCGCGTCCTGGGCGGTGTCGGCGGGGCGGCCGGCCGGGGCGGCAGGACCGGGCCAGCGGCTGCGGGCTTCGCTGGCCTGGCGGATCAGGCGCTGCAGCGCCAGCGGGTCGGGTTCGCGCATGGTGGCTTCCAGCGCGTCCAGCGCCGCGCGGAAATGCTGCGACTGGGCCAGCACCTCGGCCTGGTTGGCCAGCAAAATGTCGCGCCAGACGCTGGGGTCGCTGGCGGCGATGCGGGTGAAGTCGCGAAAGCCCGGACCGGCCAGGGCGAGAAAGCGCGCTGCCTCGGGCTGGGCCTGGATGGCGTTCATGGCCGCGAAGGCCAGCAGGTGCGGCAGGTGGCTGACGGTGGCGTAGGCGGCGTCGTGGTCTTGCGGCGACATTTCGCGCACGCGGGCGCCCAGGGCGGTCCACACCGCGGTGGCCTGGCGCAACTGGGCCGGGTCGGTTTCGGGCAGCGGCGTCAGCACCACTTGGCAGCCCCGGTAGAGCGCCGCGTCGGCGTGCTCCACCCCGGCGGTTTCCTTGCCGGCGATCGGGTGCGCCGGCACAAAGCCGGGCAGGTGGTCTTTCAGGGCGCGGCGGGCCGCGGCCACCACGTCGCCCTTGGTGGAGCCCACGTCCATCACCAGCGTGTGTGGGCCGATCAGGTGGCGTATCGCCTTGAAGGTGTCCTCGGTGGCGGCCACCGGCACCGCCACCAGCACCAGGTCGGCGCCCGACACCGCCAGCAGGGCCGACGGCGCCTCCACGTCGATCACGCCCCGTTCGCGGGCCCGCTGCAGCGTGCTCGGCGACTTGCTGTAGCCCACCACCCGCTTGACCAGGCCGGCGCGCTTGAGGGCGAGCGCGAACGAGCCCCCCATGAGGCCGCAGCCGATCAGTCCCAGTTGTTCGAACATGGCCCGGGCCTCAGTCGGAGACCGGGTACGAGCCCAGGATCTTGTAGAAGGCGCACAGGCTTTTCAGCTCTTCCAGCGCGGCCGCCACGTGCGGTTGCGACGGGTGCCCGGCGATGTCGATGTAGAAGTAGTACTCCCACTGGCCCGACTTGGCGGGGCGCGACTCGAAGCGCGTCATGGACACCCCGTTGTGCTTCAGCGGCACCAGCAGGTCGTGCACCGCGCCGGGCCGGTTGGGCACCGACACCACGATGCTGGTGCAGTCCTTGCCGCTGGCCGGCGGCATGGCCATGGTCTGCGGCAGGCAGATCACCGCGAAGCGGGTGCGGTTGTAGGCCTCGTCCTGGATGGCGTGCGAGACGATGTGCAGCCCAAACTGGGCGGCCGCGCGTTCGCTGGCGAGCGCGGCCCAGGCCGGTTGGCTGGCGGCCAGGCGGGCGCCTTCGGCGTTGCTGGAGACGGCGCGCCGCTCGGCGTTGGGCAGGTGGGCGCTGAGCCAGTTCTGGCACTGGGCCAGTGCCTGGGGGTGGGCCATCACCACCTCGATGCCGTCGGTGCTGTTGACCTGGCGCAGCAGGTTGTGGCGGATCAGCAGGCTCACCTCGCCCACCACGTGCACCGGCGAACGCAGGAACAGGTCCAGCGAGCGCGCCACCACGCCTTCGGTGGAGTTTTCCATGCCCACCACGCCGTACTGCGCGGTACCGGCGGCGGTGGCATGGAACACCTCGTCGAAGTTGGCGCAGTAGATCAGGTTGGCGGCGCTGCCAAAGTATTCGATGGCCGCCTCTTCGCAGAAGGTGCCTTGCGGGCCCAGCACCGCCACCCGCTGCGGTGCCTCCAGCGCCAGACAAGCCGACATGATTTCGCGCCAGATGGAGGCGACGTGCTGGTTGAGCAGCGGCCCTTCGTTGGCCTGCTGGATCTTGTCGATCACCTGGGCCACACGGTCAGGGCGGAAGAAGGGCGAACCTTCGGCGCGCTTGATTTCGCCGACTTGCTCGGCCACGCGGGCGCGCTGGTTCAGCAGGCTCAGCAGTTCCCGGTCGAGGGCGTCGATCTGCACGCGCAGCGAACCCAGCGCCTCGCTCTGCACGGGGCCGGTGGCCGGTTTCGGTTCGGTCATGTGGGGGGTGTCTCCGGGGCAGCGGTGGGCCGGTCAGGCCTGGGTTTGTTCGAATTCGCGCAGGTAGTCCACCAGCGCCTGCACGCCTTCGATGGGCAGCGCGTTGTAAAGGCTGGCGCGCATGCCGCCCACCGATTTGTGGCCCTTGAGCTGCAGCAGGCCGCGCGCCTTGGCACCGGCCAGGAAGGCGTCGTTGCGGCTTTCGTTCTTCAGAAAGAAGGGGATGTTCATGCGCGAACGGCAATCCTTGGCCACGCGGTTTTCGTAAAACGCCGATTGGTCGAGGAAGTCGTACAGCAAAGCGGCTTTGGCGGTGTTGCGCGCCTCCATGGCCGCCACGCCGGTCTTGTCGCCTTCGCGCTGGTCCTTGAGCCACCGAAAGATCAGCCCGGCCATGTAGATGCCGTAGGTGGGTGGCGTGTTGTACATGGAGCCGTTGTCGGCCACCAGCTTGTAGTCGAAGGCGCTGGGGCAGATGGGCAGGGCGTGGCCGATCAGGTCCTCGCGCACCACCACCAGCGTCACGCCGGCCGGGCCGATGTTCTTTTGCGCGCCGCCAAAGGCCAGGCCGACGCGCTTCCAGTCCACCGGGCGGGACAGCACGTTGGAGGAAAAATCGATCACCAGCGGGGCGTCGCAGCCCAGCGCTTTCAGGTCCGGCAGTTCCTGGAATTCGACGCCGTGGATGGTCTCGTTGCTGCACAGGTGCACGTAGCTGGCGTCGCGGCCCAGTTGCCAGGTGCCGGGGGCGGGCAGGGTGGTGAACTGGCTGGCCTGGCCGCTGGCCGCGGTGCGGGCTTGGCCGTATTTCTGCGCTTCCTTGGCCGACTTCTGGCTCCAGCTGCCGGTGAGCACAAAGTCCATCGGCTGGCCGCGCGACAGGTTCAGCGGCACGATGGCGTTTTCGGCCAGCCCGCCGCCCTGCATGAACAGAATTTTGTAGTGCGCGGGCACCGCCAGCAGCTCGCGCAGGTCGGCTTCGGCCTGCTCGTAAATCGAGATGAATTCCTTACCCCTGTGGCTCATTTCCATCACGCCCATGCCGCTGCCGTGCCAGTCCAGCATCTCGGCGGCGGCCTGTTGCAGCACGGCCTCGGGCATGGTGGCGGGGCCGGCAGAAAAATTGTACGGGCGGGTCATGGGCAATCGGTGGTGGGGGCCGGGCAGCACCCGGCGGTGTTCATCGGGGGTGTGCTGGGTCAGTCGGCGGCGGTGTCGTGGGCGTCGCCGGCTTCCTCGCCCCGTTCGCCACCCGAGTCCACATTCGCGTCGTTTTCCACGATGCGTTGCAGGCCGCTCAGTTGCGCGCCTTCGTCCAGGCTGATCAGCGTCACGCCCTGGGTGGCCCGGCCCAGTTCGCGGATTTCGCTGACCCGGGTGCGCACCAACACGCCGGTGTCGGTGATCAGCATGATCTCGTCGTCCGCATGCACCAGGGTGGCGGCCACCACCTTGCCGTTGCGCTCGCTTTGCTGGATGGCGATCATGCCCTTGGTGCCCCGGCCGTGGCGGGTGTATTCGCCAATCGGGGTGCGCTTGCCGTAGCCGTTCTGGGTGGCGGTGAGCACGCTTTGCTGCTCGTCCTCGGCCACCAACATGGCGATCACGCTTTGGGTCTCGTCCAGCATCATGCCGCGCACGCCACGGGCGTTGCGGCCCATGGGGCGCACGTCGTTTTCATCGAAGCGGACGGCTTTGCCGCCGTCGCTGAACAGCATCACGTCGTGCTGGCCGTCGGTCAGCGCCGCGCCAATCAAAAAGTCGCCTTCGTCCAGGTCCACCGCGATGATGCCGGCCTTGCGCGGGTTGCTGAATTCGTCCAGCGCGGTCTTCTTCACCGTGCCCATGGACGTGGCCATGAACACGTAGCGGTCGTCCGGGAACTTGCGCATCTCGCCGGTCAGCGGCAGCACCACGTTGATCTTCTCGCCTTCTTGCAGCGGGAACATGTTGACGATGGGGCGACCGCGCGAGCCGCGCGAACCCGCTGGCACTTCCCACACCTTGAGCCAGTACAGCCGGCCGCGGTTGCTGAAGCACAGGATGTAGTCGTGCGTGTTGGCGATGAAGAGCTGGTCGATCCAGTCGTCTTCCTTGGTGGCGGTGGCCTGCTTGCCGCGCCCGCCGCGCTTCTGCGCCCGGTATTCGCTCAGCGGCTGGCTCTTGATGTAGCCGCTGTGGCTCAGCGTCACCACCATGTCGGTCGGGGTGATCAGGTCCTCGGTGGACAGGTCCTGCGCGCTGTGTTCGATTTCGCTGCGGCGCGCGCCCAGCTTGGTCTGGCCGAACTCGGCCTTGATGGCGGTCAGCTCTTCGCCGATGATGGTGGACACGCGTTCGGGCTTGGACAGGATGTCGAGCAGGTCGTCGATCTCGGCCATCACATCTTTGTATTCGGCGACGATCTTGTCCTGCTCCAGGCCCGTCAGGCGCTGCAGGCGCATCTGCAGGATTTCCTGCGCTTGGGTTTCGCTCAGGCGGTACAGGCCGTCGCCCTGCATGCCGAATTCGCGCTCCAGCCCTTCGGGGCGGTAATCGTCGGCGTTCACCACGGTGCCGTCTTCCTTGGCGCGGGTCAGCATCTGGCGCACCAGCTGGCTGTCCCAGCTGCGCGTCATCAGCTCGGCCTTGGCCACCGGTGGCGTGGGGCTTTCGCGGATGATGCGGATGAACTCGTCGATGTTGGCCAGCGCCACCGCCAAGCCTTCCAGCACGTGGCCGCGGTCGCGCGCCTTGCGCAGGTTGAACACCGTGCGGCGCGTCACCACTTCGCGGCGGTGCTGCAGGAAGATGTCGATCAGGTCCTTCAGGTTGCACAGCTTGGGCTGGCCATCCACCAGCGCCACCATGTTCATCCCGAAGGTGTCCTGCAACTGCGTCTGCTTGTACAGGTTGTTCAGCACCACCTCGGGCACTTCGCCGCGTTTCAGCTCGATCACCACCCGCATGCCGTCCTTGTCGGACTCGTCCTGGATGTGGCTGATGCCTTCGATCTTCTTCTCGTGCACCAGCTCGGCAATGCGTTCCAGCAGCGTCTTCTTGTTCACCTGGTACGGAATTTCATCGACGATGATGGCCTGGCGCTGGCCTTTGTCGATGTCCTCGAAGTGGCACTTGGCGCGCATCACCACCCGACCGCGGCCGGTGCGGTAGCCGTCTTTCACGCCGGTGATGCCGTAGATCAGCCCCGCGGTGGGGAAGTCCGGCGCCGGCACGATTTCCATCAGGTCGTCGATGGTCGATTCCGGGTGCTGGAGCAGGTGCAGACAGGCGTCCACCACCTCGTTGAGGTTGTGCGGCGGGATGTTGGTGGCCATGCCCACCGCGATGCCGGCCGAGCCGTTGATCAGCAGGTTGGGCAGGCGCGCCGGCAGCACCAGCGGCTCGGATTCGCTGCCGTCGTAGTTGGGCCCGAAATCGACGGTTTCCTTGTCAATGTCGGCCAGCATCTCGTGGGCGATCTTGCTCAGGCGGATTTCGGTGTAACGCATCGCTGCCGCGCTGTCGCCGTCCACCGAGCCGAAGTTGCCCTGGCCGTCCACCAGCATGTGGCGCAGCGAAAAGTCCTGCGCCATGCGCACGATGGTGTCGTACACCGCACTGTCGCCGTGCGGGTGGTATTTACCGATCACGTCACCGACGATACGGGCCGACTTTTTGTAGGGCCGGTTCCAGTCGTTGTTCAGCTCGTGCATGGCGTACAGCACGCGCCGGTGCACGGGTTTCAGGCCATCGCGCGCATCGGGCAGGGCCCGGCCCACGATCACGCTCATGGCGTAATCCAGGTAGCTGCGGCGCATTTCCTCTTCGAGGCTGATGGGCAAGGTTTCCTTGGCGAAAGAGGTCATGGGCGCAGACTTGG
>NZ_JAAQQT010000539.1:0-7878 GCF_011742065.1 Aquabacterium sp. A08 | reverse complement strand
GGGGCCAGGCTCACTTGTCGGGCGCGCCGGCCAGGATCCAGGCGGCCAGGGTCTTGGCGTCGGCATCGCTCAGCGCGGCCTGGGCCGGCATGGGCACCGGGCCCCATTTGCCGGCACCGCCGGCCTTGATGGAGGCCGCCAGCTTGGCCGCGTCCATGCCTTTGTACTTGGCGGCCACGTCCTTGTAGGCCGGGCCCACTAGCTTTTTGTCGACCGCATGGCAGGCCATGCAGGCGCTCTTGGTGGCCAGGGCCTTGGCGGCGGCGCCGTCCAGGGCGTGGGCGCCACCGGCCATCAACAGGCCACCGGCCAGGGCAGCCAGGGCGATCGTGGTCTTGTGCGATGTCATCGTCGGGTCACTCCAAAGAAAACGGATGGGCGGGTGTGCGGCGCACACCCGCGGGGGTTTATTTTGCGCCAGCGGCAATCCACGCGGCAATGGCACGGGCATCGGCGTCGCTCACCTGGGGCTGGGCCGGCATCGGAATGGCACCGTACACGCCCTGGCCGCCGTTCTTGATCTTGCCCACCAGGTAGGCCTCGGCGTCGGCCTTGCCCTTGTGCTTGGCGGCGATTTCGTTGAAGCCGGGGCCCACGATCTTGTTGTTGACCCCGTGGCAGGCGGTGCAGGCGTTGCTGTTGAGCAGGGCCTTGGCGTCGGCCGCGCCACCACCGGCCGCGGCCACCACCACCGGCGCGGCCAGGGAGATTTTCTGCGTCAGCGGGGCGGTGGGGGCGGGCTTGGTGGTGTCGGCACCGCGCACCGGACCGATCACGCGGTTCTGCTCCTGGATGTTGCCGTGGGCGTCGCGGGCGAAGCCGGGCAGCGAGGAGCGAATCTTGGCGTCGGTCGGGCAGTCCTTCATGCAGGCCACGTTCTGCACGTCGCCCTTGCCATTGGTCTTCCACATCGGTTCGTAAAACACCATGCCGTTGCGGTTGGGCATGCGCTGCTGCACCTCGGCAATGTTCTGGTCGCTCAGCACGTAGTCCCCCGGCACCACCTCGGCCAGGCTCAGGATGTAGGCGACCACGCCATAGACCTCGTCGGCGCTCAGGCTCTTGGGGGCGTTCCAGGGCATGGCGCGGTTGATGTAGTCCCACAGCGTGGAGACGGTGGCGACCTTCATCATCGTGGTCTTTTGCGGGAAGCTGGAGCCTTCTTCCAGGTTCTTGACCCGGCCGCGCGCGATGTCGGCCTGGGTGGTGCCGCCGACGATGGGGGTGAACACCTCGTTGGACTCGCCGAAATCGCCATGGCAGGACGCGCACTTGGCGATCCAGACCTCTTCACCCAGCGACACCGAGCCGGCGCCCTTGGGCAGGCCCTTGAAGTCGGGGCGCACGTCGATGTCCCAGGCCTTGACTTCGGCCGGGGTGGCGTTGCGGCCGATGTCGTGCCACGGTTTGCCTTGCGCCTGTGCGCTGCCCAGGCCCAGCACGGCCACGGCGGCGGTCACGGCGGCCGCACGGAGGGTTTGTTGGAACATGGTTTTCATCAGTACACCTGCACGTTGGAGACTTCGCCGTTTTCCGACACCAGCCAGCTCTGGATGGCGTTCTGGTGGTACACGGACTTGGTGCCACGCACCGCGCGCAGCTGGTTGATCTTGGGTTGCACGTAGCCGGTGGAGTCGATGGCCCGGCTCTGCAGGATGGCGGGCTTGCCGTCCCACACCCAGTCGATGTTGAAACGCGTCAGCGCCTTGGGCAGCACCGGGCCCTCCAGGCGGGCGGTGCGCCAGTTGCGGCCGCCGTCCACGCTCACGTCCACCCGCTTGATCGGGCCGCGACCCGACCAGGCCAGGCCGGTGATGTTGTAGTAACCACGGTCCAGCAGCGTCTGGCTGCCCGACGGGGTGGTGATGACCGACTTGCACTCCTGGATGCCGGTGTACTGGCGGTGGGTGCCGTCGGGCATGTGGTCGATGTAGTGGACCGCTTCGTCCTTGGTGGCGTACTTCTGGTCGCCGACCTCGATGCGGCGCAGGTACTTGACCCAGCTCACGCCCTGGATGCCCGGCACCACCAGGCGCAGCGGGTAACCGTTTTCGGGGCGCAGCATTTCGCCGTTCATGGCCCAGGCCACGATCACGTCGTCCATCGCGTTGTCCAGCGGGATGGTGCGGGTCATGGAGGAACCGTCGGCGCCTTCGGCCAGCACGTACTTGGCCTTCTTCTTGTCGATGCCGCACATCTCCAGCAGGGTGGACAGCAGCACGCCGGTGAATTCGGAGCAGCTGACCATGCCGTGGGTGTACTGCACCGACGGCAGCGCGACGTTGCCCCACTCGGGCGCGGAGTTGGCGCCGCACTCGATGAAGTGGATGCGCGAGACGCTGGGCAGGCGCATCAGATCGTCCATGGTGAAGACGCGTTCGCGCTGGACCAGGCCGTTGACCATCAGGCGGTGCTTGGAGGGGTCGATGTCCCACCAGCCCTGGTGGTGGCGCTCAAAGTGCAGGCCGCTGGGCGTGATGATGCCGAACAGGCCCTGCAGCGGGGTGAAGCTGACCGACGCCTGCGACACGCGGGTCAGGCCCGGGCTTTCGCGGCGTTGCAGGTTGGCTTCCCACTTGCTGGGCTGGCCATAGCCTTGGGCGGCCACGGGCTGGCCCAGGCCGGTGGTGTGCTCGGGCAGCTTCAGGATGGCGTCCTCGCCCTCGGCCGCCAGGGCCTGGGTGGCGGCCGCGGTGCCGGCCACGGCGCCCGCGCCCATGGCCAGGGCCTTGCCCATGAAGCTGCGGCGCGCCTTGCGCGCCTGCTCAAGCAGGTCGGGGCTCAGGTGGTTTTCGGGCGCAGGGATCACCCGCCCAATGACGTCGCTCAGGTCTTTAGACACGTGCTGTTTCCTTCGAATTGGCTGTGCTGGAGGCTCGGTGCCGGGGCTGCGGCGGCGCAGCAGGAGAGCACCCTTGCCCACACCGACAATATATTATTGATTGCTAATATAGTGATTAGTGTAAACCCTGTTGGCCTACGCGTGCCTGACAAGGCCCCCACCGTGGGGGTTTAGGCGGGGCTGAGGCGGCCGTTGCGCATGTGCAACACCCGGTCGCAGCGCTGGGCCAGGGCCGGGTCGTGGGTCACCAGCACGAAGGCGGTGCCCTGGTCGCGCGCCAGCTGCAGCATGAGCTGGAACACGCCGTCGGCGGTCTGGCGGTCCAGGTTGCCGGTGGGCTCGTCGGCCAGCACGCAGGCCGGCCGGCTGGCCAGGGCGCGGGCGATGGCCACGCGCTGGCGTTCGCCGCCGGACAGCTCGCTCGGGCGGTGCTGCAAGCGCTCGCCCAGGCCCACGCGCTGCAGCCACTGGGCGGCTTCGGCGGCGGCGGCCGGGCGCGGGGTGCGGCGTATCCACAGCGGCATGGCCACGTTGTCCAGCGCGCTGAACTCGGGCAGCAGGTGGTGGAACTGGTAGACAAAGCCCAGGTGGCGGTTGCGCAGCACGCCCTGCTCGGCAGCGCTCAGTTCGCCCAAGGTGCGCCCGCCCAACTCGACACGGCCGGCGCTGGGCGCTTCCAGCCCGCCCAACAGGTGCAGCAGCGTGCTTTTGCCCGAGCCGGAGGCGCCGACGATGGCCACCGTCTCGCTGGCGCGCACCGCCAGGTCCACGCCGTGCAGCACGGTCACGTCCAGCCGCCCTTCCTGGAAGCGCTTGACCAGGCCCTGGGCCTGCAACACCACGGGGGCCAGGGGGGTGTCACTCATAACGCAAGGCCTCGGCCGGGTTGACGCGGCTGGCGCGCCAGCTCGGATACAGCGTGGCCAGGAAGGCCAGCGCCAGGGAAATCAGGCCGATGGGCAGGATGTCGGCCCGCTGCGGGTCGCTCGGCATGCGGCTGATGAGGTAGATGTCCTGCGGCAGGAAGCTGGCGCCCAGCAGACTTTCCAGGGCCGGCACCAGGGTGTCGATGTGGAAGGCCACGCCCAGGCCCAGCAACAGGCCGGCGCCGGTGCCGATCACCCCGACCAGGGCGCCCTGCACCACGAACACCGCCATGATGCTGCCCGGGCTCGCACCCAGCGTGCGCAGGATGGCGATATCGGCGCGCTTGTCGGTCACCGTCATCACCAGGGTGGAGACGAGGTTGAACGCCGCCACCGCCACGATCAGGGTGAGGATGATGAACATCATGCGCTTTTCCAGCTGCACCGCGGCGAACCAGGTGCGGTTCTGGCGCGTCCAGTCGCGCACCAGCAGGTCGCCGCTGAGGCGGGCGGCCAGCTCCACCGCCACCTCGCGCGCGGCGTGCAGGTCGCGGATTTTCAGACGCACACCGGTCGGCCCTTCCAGACGGAAGATGCGCGCCGCGTCGTCCTGGTGCAGCAGGGCCAGGGTCGAGTCGTACTCGTAGTGGCCCGAATCGAACAGGCCGACCACCGTCATCTGCCGCAGGCGCGGCACCACGCCGGCCGGGGTCAGCTGGCCACTGGGCGCGATCAGGGTGACGGCGTCGCCAGTGGTCACGCCCAGGCTGCGCGCCAGGGCGCCGCCCAGCACCACGCCGTACTGGCCCGGCACCAGCCGCGGCAGCACGGTGTCGGCCAGTTCGGCGGCCAGTTCGGTCACCTGCGGCTCCAGCGCCGGGTCGATGCCGCGCACCAGCGCGCCTTTCATGTCCTCGCCGCGCGCCAGCAGGCCCTGCGCGGCAATGAAAGGGGCTGCGCCCACCACCGCCGGGTGGGCCTGCGCCTCCTGCAGCGTGCGGGCCAGCTCCGGCAGGGCCTGGCCCTGGGGCTCCAGCACCTCGATGTGCGACAACACGCCCAGCATGCGGTCGCGCACTTCTTTCTGGAAGCCGTTCATCACGCTCAGCACGATGATGAGCGCGGCCACCCCCAGTGCGATGCCCAGCATGGACACGCCACTGATGAAGGAAATGAAGCCGTTGCGCCGGGTGCCGCGCCCGGCGCGGGTGTAGCGCCAACCGAGGCGGAATTCGTAGGGGAATTGCATGGATGTCCACGGAAACCAGCCCGGATTGTGGCATCCCCGACAATCGCCCCATGCGGCCTACCCTTGATGCCCTTTCGCCCCCCACGCCCGCGGCCCTGGCCCGGGCGCGTCACCTGATCGTGCCCTTCGCCCACGCCGACGACCCCGCCTGCCGCGCGGCCCTGGCCGGCACCGCCCTGCTCCAGCTCGGCGCCCTGCTCGCGCGGTGGCACCCGGTGGCCCGCCACGACGCCGACGCCTACACCCTGACGCCCCCGCACGAACACGCCCTGGCCCAGGCCCTGGGCTGGCCCGCCGCCGCCGACGGCACCCACCCCTGGGCCGCCTGGCGGGCCGGCGTGGCCAACCGCCCCTGCGCCTGGTTCACCCCCTGCCACTGGCAGGTGGGCATGGAACAGGTGGCGCTGGTGCCGCCCGAGGCGCTGGACCTGCGGCCGGACGAATCGGCCGCGCTGCTGCAGGCCCTGGCGCCCTACGCCCGCGAGGACGGGCTGGACCTGCAGCTGGAAACACCGCAACGCTGGCGCGCCGAGGGCGAGTCCCTGCGCGGCCTGCCCTGCGCCAGCCTGGACCGGGTGGCCCACCGCCGCGTCGACGCCTGGCTGCCGCACGCCGGGCAGGCGCCCCAGGTGGCGGCGCTGCTGCGCCTGCAGAACGAGGCGCAAATGCTGTTCTACACCCACCCGGTGAACGACGTGCGCCAGGCCCGCGGGGCCTTGCCGCTCAACGGCTTCTGGATCAGTGGGGCCGGCGCCTGGCCCGGCACCCCCGACCCCGGCGACACCCAGGTGCTGGACGCCCTGCGCCCCGCCGCCCTGCAGGGCGACTGGGCCGCCTGGGCCCAGGCCTGGCGCGCGCTGGACGCCGAGGTGCTGACCCCCTGGCTGCAAGGCGCCCGCGCCGACCGACCCCTGACCCTGACCCTGTGCGGCGAACGCGGCTGGGTGCGCTACACCAGCGCCCCCGCACCGGCCGCCCCCCGCCCCTGGTGGCAGGCCCTGAACCCGTGGCGCGGCCGCCGCGCCGCCGCACCGTCCCCCGCCACCGTGCTGGCCACGCTATGAAAATCACCACCCGCCCCGCCCCGCCGCGCGCCGTCTGGGCGCTGGAGCAGGCCGGCATCCACCCGCTGCTGGCCCGCCTGTACGCCGCGCGCGGGGTGCAGCACACCGACGAGCTGGACGACCAGTTGGCCCGCCTGCAACCGCCGGAGCAGATGCAGGGCGCGACCGACGCCGCCCGGCTGCTGGCCGACGCCATGGCCCAAGGCTTGCGCATCTGCGTGGTGGCCGACTACGACTGCGACGGCGCCACCGCCTGCGCCACCGCCCTGCGCGGCCTGCGGCTGCTGGGCGCGCCGCTGGGCTTCGACCGCGTCAGCTACCTGGTCCCCGACCGCGTGGCCGACGGCTACGGCCTGACCCCCGCCATCGCCCAGCGGGTCAAAGACGCTGGCGCCGACGTGCTGGTGACCGTGGACAACGGCATCGCCAGCGTGGACGGCGTGGCCCACGCCCGCGCTTTGGGGCTGCAGGTGCTGATCACCGACCACCACCTGCCCGCCGTGCTCGACGGCGAGGTGCAGTTGCCGCAGGACTGCGTCATCGTCAACCCGAACCAGCCGGGCTGTGGCTTTGCCAGCAAGTCCATCGCCGGGGTGGGCGTCATGTTCTACGTGCTGTTGGCCTTGCGCGCCGAGTTGCGCGCGCGCGGTGCCTTCCCTGCCGAGCAGCAACCCCGCATCGACCGGCTGCTGCCGCTGGTGGCCCTGGGTACGGTGGCCGATGTGGTCAAGCTCGACGCCGCCAACCGCCGGCTGGTGGCGCAGGGGCTCAAGCGCATCCGCGCCGGCGTGCTGCCGCCCGGGCTGGTCGCCCTGTTCGAAGTGGCCGCGCGCCGCCCGGCCCAGGCCACCGCCTTCGACCTGGGCTTTGCCCTGGGCCCGCGCCTGAACGCCGCCGGCCGCCTGAGCGACATGGGCCTGGGCATCGAATGCCTGAGCACCGACGACCCGGCCCGCGCCGCCGCCCTGGCCCAGCAGCTCGACGCCATCAACCGCGAACGCAAGCACCTGGAAGGCGACATGCGCGAGCAAGCCCTGCAACTGGCCGAGGCCCTGTGGGACGGGGCCGAGACGCCGCCGGCCGCGCTCTGCCTGTTCGACCCCGACTTCCACGAGGGCGTGGTCGGCATCGTCGCCGCACGCCTGAAAGACAAGCTCTACCGCCCCACCTTCGTCTTCGCCGCCAGCCAGGCCCCGGGCAAAGAGCACGAACTCAAAGGCTCGGGCCGCTCCATCCCCGGCTTTCACCTGCGCGACGCGCTCGACCTCATCGCCAAACGCCACCCGGGCGTGCTGCTGCGCTTTGGCGGCCACGCCATGGCGGCGGGCTGCACCATCGACGAAGCGCACCTGGACACCTTCGACCAGGCGCTGCAGCAGATCGCCCGCGAGTGGCTGGACGACGCCACCCTGCAGCGCCGGCTGGAGGCCGATGGCCCGCTGGAGGCCCAGTACCGGCGGGTGGACCTGATCGACACCCTGCAGCAGCAGGTCTGGGGCCAGGGCTTTGCGCCGCCGGTGTTCTGCGAGGAGGTGGACGTGGTCTCGCAGCGGCTGGTGGGGCAAAAGCACCTGCAGCTCAAGCTTCGCCACCAGGGCGACCTGGTGGACGGCATCTGGTTCGGCCACGCCGACCCCTTGCCGCCTCGGGTGAAGCTGGCCTTCCGGCTGGACGCCGACGAGTGGCAGGGCCAGCGCCGGGTGCGTTTTCTGGTGGAAGGCGCCGAGTTGTGAGCGGCGGCCCCGGCGCGCCGCGCGCCTGGCGGCCGCTGCCCGTGCCCGACGGCGTGACCGTGCGGCACGCCGACGACGCGCTGCTGGTGCTGGACAAGCCCGCCGGCCTGCTCTCGGTGCCCGG
>NZ_JAAQQT010000538.1:0-3515 GCF_011742065.1 Aquabacterium sp. A08 | reverse complement strand
ATGGCCCTGGAAAAACCCTACACCGACGTGCCCGGCACCATCATTTTCGATGCCGAGCAATCGCGCAAAGGCTACTGGCTCAACCAGTTCTGCATGAGCCTGATGAAGGCCGACAACCGCGAGCGCTTCAAGGCCGACGAGCGCGCCTACCTCGACGAGTGGCCGATGACCGAAGAGCAGAAACAGGCCGTGCTGGCCCGCGACCTCAACTGGTGCATGCGCACCGGCGGCAACATCTATTTCCTGGCCAAGATCGGCGCCACCGACGGCAAGAGCTTCCAGCAGATGGCGGGCTCCATGACCGGCATGACCGAAGACGAATACCGCGCCATGATGATGGCCGGCGGTCGATCGGCGCAAGGCAACCGCTACATCGGCGAAGACGGCGACGCGCAAGCGCACAACCAACCCCAAGGCGCCGCAGGCAAGAAAGCATAAACACCATGGCACGCATCACCGCCTCCGTTTACACCTCGCACGTGCCCGCCATCGGCGCGGCCATGGACCTGGGCAAGACCCAGGAGGATTACTGGAAGCCGCTGTTCGCGGGGTACGACTACTCCAAGCAGTGGATGAAGGAGAACAAGCCCGACGTCATCTTCCTCGTCTACAACGACCACGCCACGGCCTTCAGCCTGGAGATGATTCCCACCTTCGCCATCGGCACGGCGGCCGAGTTCACGCCCGCCGACGAAGGCTGGGGTCCGCGTCCGGTGCCGAAGGTGGTGGGCCACCCGGAACTGGCTTCGCACATCGCGCAGTCGGTCATCCAGCAGGATTTCGATCTCACCATCGTCAACAAGATGGACGTGGACCACGGCCTGACCGTGCCGCTGAGCCTGATGTGCGGCGAGTTGGACCCGAAGACCGACGCCTGGCCCTGCCCGGTGATTCCGTTCGCCGTCAACGTGGTGCAGTACCCGGTGCCGTCCGGCAAGCGCTGCTTCGCGCTGGGCCAGGCCATCCGCAAGGCGGTCGAAAGTTTCGACGAAGACCTGAACGTGCACATCTGGGGCACGGGCGGCATGAGCCACCAGCTGCAAGGCGCGCGCGCCGGCCTCATCAACCGCGAATGGGACAACGCCTGGCTGGACCAGCTCATCAACGACCCGGTGGCCTGCGCCCACACGCCGCACATCGACTACGTGCGCGAGGCCGGCAGCGAAGGCATTGAACTGGTGATGTGGCTGATCGCGCGCGGCGCCATGGCCGATGTGAACGACGGCCAGGTCACCGGCCCGCTGCCCACCGTCAAGCACCGCTTCTACCATGTGCCCGCCTCCAACACGGCGGTGGGCCACGTGATCCTGGAAAATTCGGCGGCCTGAGCCCGCCCCTTCAACCCGAGCACCCTTGCCATGACCATCAAAGTTGCACTCGCCGGCGCCGGCGCCTTCGGCATCAAGCACCTGGACGGCATCCAGAACATCCCCGACGTCGAGGTCGTGTCCCTGATCGGCCGCCGCCTGGACCAGACCCAGGAAGTCGCCGCCAAGTACGGCATTCCCCACGTCACCACCGACCTGGCCGAAACGCTCAAGATCCGTGAAGTGGACGCGGTGATCCTGTGCACCCCCACGCAGATGCACGCCAGCCAGTCCATCGCCTGCCTGGAAGCCGGCAAGCACGTGCAGGTGGAAATCCCCTTGTGCGACGAACTCAAGGCCGGCCAGGAAGTGGCGCGCCTGCAGCAGGAAACCGGCAAGGTGGCCATGGTCGGCCACACCCGCCGCTTCAACCCCAGCCACCAGTGGGTGCACAAGAAGATCGCCGCCGGCGAATTCCACATCCAGCAGATGGATGTGCAGACCTATTTCTTCCGCCGCACCAACACCAACGCGCTCGGCCAAGCCCGCAGCTGGACCGACCACCTGCTGTGGCACCACGCCGCCCACACCGTGGACCTGTTCGCTTACCAGGCCGGCAGTCCCATCGTCAAGGCCAACGCCCTCCAGGGCCCGATCCACCCGGTGCTGGGCATCGCCATGGACATGAGCATCCAGCTCCAGGCCGCCAACGGCGCCATCTGCACGCTGAGCCTGTCGTTCAACAACGACGGCCCGCTGGGCACCTACTTCCGCTACATCGGCGACACCGGCACCTACCTGGCCCGCTACGACGACCTGTACACCGGCAAGGAAGAGAAGATCGACGTGTCCAACGTGGACGTGTCCATGAACGGCATCGAGCTGCAGGACCGCGAGTTCTTTGCCGCCATCCGCGAAGGCCGCGAGCCCAACGCCAGCGTGGCCAGCGTGCTGCCGTGTTACGAGGTGCTGCACCAACTGGAACAGCAGCTCAACGCCTGAGCCCACCCGCCATGCCACCACGCCAGCTCGGACCCTTCAGCGTCGGCCCCATTGGCCTGGGCTGCATGAACCTCTGCCACGCCTACGGCCAGCCGGTGTCGGAGCCGCAGGCCGAGCGCCTGCTGCGCGCCGCGCTGGACGCTGGTGTGACCCACTTCGACACCGCTGCGCTCTACGGCTTTGGCGCCAGCGAAACGCTGGTGGGCAAGTACCTGTCGCCGCACCGCTCGCGCTTGACCTTGGCCAGCAAGTGCGGTATGACCGGCGTGCCCAACGCACAGGGCGTGAAGGTCCGCGTCATCGACGGCCGGCCCGCCACGCTGAAAGCCACCTGCGAGGCCGCGCTGCAACGCCTGCGCACCGACGTCATCGACCTGTACTACCTGCACCGCTGGGACAAGCAGGTGCCCATCGAAGACAGCGTGGGAGCCCTGGCAGACCTGGTGCGCGAGGGCAAAATCCGCGCCATCGGGCTCAGCGAGGTGTCGGCCCCGACGCTGCGCCGCGCCCACGCGGTGCACCCCATTGCCGCGCTGCAGACCGAGTATTCACTGTGGACGCGTAACCCCGAAATCGCGGTGCTGGACGCCTGCCGCGAACTGGGCGTGGCCTTTGTCGCCTTCAGCCCGCTGGGCCGGGGCTTTCTCTCCGGTCCGCTGGACGTGACCGCCTTCGACGCCCAGGACATCCGCCGCGCCATGCCGCGCTTTGCGCCCGACGCCCACGCCCACAACCAGGCGCTGTGGCCGGCCTACCGCGCCCTGGCCGACGAGGTGGGCTGCACGCCGGCCCAACTGGCGCTGGCCTGGTTGCTGCACCGGGCCCCGCACATCCTGCCCATACCCGGCACCACCCAGGTGGCGCACCTGCACGACAACCTGGGCGCCGTGGACGTGCACCTGAGCGACGCCGTGATGCAGCGGCTGGAGGGCCTGATGCACGACCGGCTGGTGCAGGGCAGCCGCTACAACGCCCAGGGCAACCGCGAGGTGGACACCGAAACCGCCTGAAGCGCCTGGTCGGCGTCACGCCTTTGGGCTATATTGGGCGGGGCGTGTCTGCCATTTTTGTGGCGGCCGCACCATTCTTCCACCGCACCCAAGGGGACGCCATGAAACCGTTGTTTGCATTGCTGACGCTGGCCTGCGCCCTGGCCGCACCGGCCAGTTGGGCCCAAGAGAAAGCCCAGGGCCCGGGGCAAAGCTG
>NZ_JAAQQT010000537.1:0-1979 GCF_011742065.1 Aquabacterium sp. A08 | reverse complement strand
CAAGCGTTGCTGGAAAAGGACTGGGGCGTGGCCGCCAACGTGTGGAGCTGCCCGAGCTTCAACGAACTGACCCGCGATGGCCAGGACGCCGAGCGCTGGAACCTCCTGCACCCGCTGGAAGCGCCGCGCGTGCCGTTCGTGGCGCAGCAACTGGCCGCGCACACCGGGCCGGTGGTCGCGTCCACCGACTACATGAAGGCCTACGCCGAGCAGATCCGCCCCTTCATCCCCAAGGGCCGCACCTACAAGGTGTTGGGCACCGACGGTTTTGGTCGCAGCGACTTCCGCAGCAAGCTGCGCGAGCACTTCGAGGTGAACCGCCACTACATCGTGGTGGCCGCCCTCAAGGCCCTGTCCGAAGAGGGCACGGTGCCGGCCGCCAAGGTGGCCGAAGCGATTGCCAAGTACGGCATCAACGCCGACAAAGTGAACCCCCTGTACGCCTGATCCACCGGAGACAAGAACATGGCACTGATCGAAGTGAAGGTCCCGGACATCGGCGACTTCGACGAGGTGGCGGTCATCGAACTGCTGGTCAAGGTGGGCGACACGGTCCAGGCCGAGCAGTCGCTGATCACGGTCGAGAGCGACAAGGCCTCGATGGAGATCCCGTCGAGCACGGCCGGCGTGGTCAAGGAACTCAAGGTCCAGCTGGGTGACAAGGTCAGCGAAGGCTCGGTGGTGCTGGTGGTGGAGGCCGCGGGTGAGGTCGCTGCACCCGCCCCGGCTGCGGCTCCTGCCGCCGCTGCACCGGCTCCGGCCCCTGCGGCAGCCCCGGTGGCTGCTCCGGCCGCAGCGCCTGCTGCGGCGGGCCCGGTCGAAGTGCGCGTGCCCGACATCGGCGACTTCAAGGACGTCGCCGTCATCGAGGTGTTCGTCAAGCCCGGCGACGCCATCAAGGTCGAGCAGAGCCTGATCACGGTCGAGTCCGACAAGGCCTCGATGGAGATCCCGTCCTCGCACGCCGGCGTGCTCAAGGAGCTCAAGGTCAAGGTCGGCGACAAGGTCAACATCGGTGACCTGCTGGCGGTGCTGGAAGGTGCTGCGGGTGCAGCGGCTCCCGCGCTGGCCGCCGCTGCGCCAGTGGCTGCTGCACCTGCTGCTGCTGAGGTGGCAGCTCCGGTTGCCGCTGCCGTCGCCTCGGCCCCGACCGCCGCGCCGGCCCACAACCCCACCGCCACCCCGGCGCTGGGTCTGCCGCACGCCTCGCCCTCGGTGCGCAAGTTCGCCCGCGAACTGGGCGTGCCGCTGGAAGAGGTCAAGGGCTCGGGCCTGAAGGGCCGCATCACGGCCGAAGACATCCAGTCCTTCACCAAGTCGGTCATGGCCGGCAGCCTGCAGACCCGGGCGCAGGCCGCCAAGGCCCCGGCCGCATCCGGTTCCGCCGGTGGCGGTGGCTCCGAGCTGGGCCTGATCCCCTGGCCCAAGGTGGACTTCGCCAAGTTCGGCCCCATCGAGCGCAAAGAACTGGGCCGCATCAAGAAGATCAGCGGCGCCAACCTGCTGCGCAACGCCGTGATGATCCCGGCCGTCACCAACCACGACGACGCCGACATCACCGATCTCGAAGCCTTCCGCGTCTCCACCAACAAGGAGAACGAGAAGAGCGGCGTCAAGGTCACGATGCTGGCTTTCCTGATCAAGGCGTCCGTCGCCGCGCTCAAGAAGTTCCCCGAGTTCAACAGCTCGCTGGACGGTGACTCGCTGGTCTACAAGAACTACTGGCACATCGGTTTTGCGGCCGACACGCCCAACGGGCTGGTGGTTCCGGTGATCAAGGACGCGGACAAGAAGGGCGTGCTGCAGATCAGCCAGGAAATGGGTGAGCTGGCCAAGAAGGCGCGCGACGGCAAGCTCGGTCCGGCCGACATGTCCGGCGCCACCTTCACCATCTCCAGCCTGGGTGGCATCGGTGGCCGTTACTTCACGCCCATCATCAACGCGCCCGAAGTCGCCATCCTGGGCGTCTGCAAGAGCCA
>NZ_JAAQQT010000536.1:0-20065 GCF_011742065.1 Aquabacterium sp. A08 | reverse complement strand
CCGTCGGCGGCGCGCGCCGGCACCGGGTGCAGCACCAGCGCGAACTCGCCCTTGCTGCGGTGCGGGTCGGCGGCCAGCCAGGCTGGCCAGGCGTCGCAGCGCAGGGTGACGATGTCCTCGAACTGCTTGGTCAGCTCGCGCCCCACCGTCAGCGGGCGCTCGCCCAGCGCGGCCAGGTCGCGCGCCAGGGCGGCGACGCGGTGCGGCGCCTCCAGCAGCACGCAGGCCTGCGGCTGTTGCGCCAGCCGGCGCAGCGCCTGTTCGCGCTCCGCGCCTTTGGCCGGCAGGAAACCGGTGAACTCGAAGGCCGGGGCCGCGCCGTGCTCGGCCAGCCCGGCCACGCTGACCAGCGCGGTCAGGCTGCTGGCTCCGGGCAAGGGCACGCTGCGCAGGCCGGCGGCCCGCACCGCCGCACACAGCCGCGCCCCGGGGTCGCTGATGCCGGGGGTGCCGGCGTCGCTCACGTAGGCCACCCGTTCGCCGCGCTGCAGCCGCGCCACCACGCCCTGGGCGGCCTCGGCCTCGTTGTGCTGGTGCACCGCCAGCAGCGGCTTGTGCAGCCCATAGGCCTGCAGCAGGCTGGCGGTGTGGCGGGTGTCCTCGCAGGCGATGGCGTCCACCAGCCCCAACACCTGCAGCGCGCGCAGGGTGATGTCGGCCAGGTTGCCCACCGGCGTGGCCACCACGTACAACGCCCCGGCCGGATAATGCTGGGCACCGGCCGCGGCCTGTGCCGCCGCCAGGGCCGGTTGAAAAGAAGGGTTCACAGTGACCGTCCAGAAACAGGGAGCGCCCGCAGGGGCCCAAGGCACGCGTGCCGCGGCTGTCACGCCGGGCCGCGCCACCACCAAGCAGCGCGGCGACCAGGCCGAAGCGGCCGCGCTGGCCCACCTGCAGCAACAGGGCCTGCGCCTGCTGCAGCGCAATTTCCGCACGCCCGGCCGGGGCGGCGGCGAGATAGACCTGATTATGTCGGAGCCCGGCGGCACGCTCGTGTTCGTGGAGGTGCGCCAACGCAGCGGGGCGTCGCACGGCGGGGCCGGCGGCAGCATCGGGGCCACCAAGCAGCGCCGCATCGTGTTCGCCGCGCGCCACTACCTGGCCCGGCTGCGCCAGCTGCCGCCCTGCCGTTTTGACGTGGTGCTGGTGCAGGGCGCGCTCGGGGCCGAGGGCACCGCCGTCGAGTGGCTGCGCGGGGCGTTCGATGCGTCCGGTTGGGTATGATCGCCGCCATGCTTCTGCAAAGGATTCAACAGCATTTCATCGACAGCGCCGACCTGAAATACCAGTGCGCCCAGGCCATGGCCCCGGCGGTGGAGGCGGCGGTGGGCGCGGTGCTGGCCGCGCTGACCGGCGGCGGCAAGGTGCTGGCCTGTGGCAGCGGCATGTCGGCCGGGCTGGTGCAGGCGTTTGTGGCTTCGCTGGTCGGGCGTTTCGAGCGCGACCGGCCCGAGCTGGGCGCGTTTGCCCTGGGGTCCAACGCCGCGGCGCTGACCGGGCTGTACAACGCCTACGACGCGCGCGCCGTCTTCGGTCGCCAGGTGCGTGCCCTGGGCCAGCCGGGCGACGTGTTACTTCTGGTCACGACGCAGCCGCAATCCCCTGACATACTGGGTGCGGTCGAAGCCGCCCACGAGCGCGACATGGTGGTGGTGGCCCTGTGCGGGGCCAAGCCCGGCCCGCTCAACCCCCTGCTCAAGGACACCGACGTGCTGGTGGGCGTGCCCAGCGAGCGGCTGCCGCGCATCCACGAGGCGCACCAGCTGGCGCTGCATTGCATTTGTGACGGTGTCGATGTCCAGTTGCTGGGCGAAGACACAGACCCGGAGATGGAACCATGAATTTGTCCAAGCGTTTGTCTGCCCGCACCCTGGCGGTGCTGGCCTGTGCCGCGGCCCTGGGGAGCACCCTGACCGCCTGCGCCCCCCTGGTGGTGGGCGCGGCGGTGGGCTCGGGCGTGCTGGTGGCCACCGACCGCCGCACCTCGGGCGCGCAGCTGGAGGACCAGGGCATCGAGATGCGCGCCGCCAGCCGCCTGCGTGAGCAGTTTGGCGACCGCGCCCGTGTCATCGTCACCAGCTACAACCGCCGCGTGCTGCTGACCGGCGAGGTGCCGAGCGAGGCCGACCGCGCCACCGCCAACCGCTTGGTGGCCGGGGTGGAAAACGTGCGCGAGATCGTGGACGAGCTGGGCGTGCAGTCCTCGCCGTCGTTCACCGCCCGGTCGTCCGACAGCCTGGTGACCGCCCGCGTCAAGGCCGCGCTGCTGGACGCGCGCGACCTGAGCGCCAACGCCTTCAAGGTGGTGACCGAACGCGGCACCACCTACCTGATGGGCCGCGTCACCGCGCGCGAGGCCGACCGCGCCACCGACGTGACGCGCAGCATCTCCGGCGTGCAGCGGGTGGTGCGGGTGTTCGAGCTGATCAGCGAGGAAGAACTGGCGCGCATCACGCCGGCCCCGGCGAACGGCGGCAGCACCCGCTGAGCCGACGCGCCGTGTGGCGCGCCATGCGGCGTCAGCGCAGGCGCCGCACCAGGCTGGAGGTGTCCCAGCGGCCGCCGCCCAGGGTCTGGATGTCGGCGTAGAACTGGTCCACCAGCGCCGTCACCGGCAGGCGCGAACCGTTGCGCTTGGCCTCGTCCAGCACCAGGCCCAGGTCCTTGCGCATCCAGTCCACCGCAAAGCCGAAATCGAAGCGGTCATCCACCATGGTCTGGCCGCGGTGGTCGAGCTGCCAGCTCTGCGCCGCGCCTTTGCCGATCACCTCCAGCACCTGCTTCATGTCCAGGCCGGCGTGCTGGCCGAAGGCCACGGCTTCGCTCAGGCCCTGCACCAGGCCGGCGATGCAGATCTGGTTGACCATTTTGGTGAGCTGGCCGGCGCCGCTGCCGCCCATCAAAGTGAAGGCGCGCGAAAACGCCAGGGCCACGGGTTTGACCCGGTCGAAGGCCGCCGCCTCGCCACCGCACATGACGGTGAGCAGGCCGTTCTGCGCTCCGGCCTGGCCGCCCGAGACGGGTGCGTCCACAAAGGCCACGCCCTGGGCCTGGGCCAGGGCGTGCAGCTCGCGCGCCACGTCGGCCGAGGCGGTGGTGTGGTCCACGAACACAGTACCGGGCGCCATGCCGGCCAGGGCGCCGTCGCCGCCGCGCTGGCCACCGGGCAGGGCCGCCCCCAGCACCACCGCGCGCAGGTCGTCGTCGTTGCCGACGCAGCAGAACACGAACTCGGCGCCCTGGGCCGCCTCGCGCGGGGTGGCGGCGTGGCGCACACCTTGGGCCGCGAATTCGGCGACGAAGGCCTCGGCCTTGGCCGCGCTGCGGTTGTAGACCGTCACGTCGTGCCCGGCCAGCGCCAGGTGGCCGGCCATGGGGCAGCCCATGACGCCCAGCCCCAGAAAGGCCACGCGGGTGGGGGAGGTGGGTTCGTAGGTTTTCGGGTTCAGGCTGGGCATGCGCGGGTCAGATGATTTGCAGGTGTTCGGTGCCGGCGGACAGGTCGGTGGTACGGGCGCGCTGGCTGTTGAGCTTGATGTTGAGCTTGAGGTCGTTTTGCGAGTCGGCGTTGCGGATCGCGTCTTCGTAGGAAATCAGCCGCGCCTCGAAGGCCTCGTAGAGCGCCTGGTCGAAGGTCTGCATGCCCACCTCCTGGCTGCGCTTCATCACCTCCTTGATCTCGTTGATCTCGCCCTTGACGATGAGGTCGGCGATCAGGCCGCTGTTGAGCAGCACCTCCACCACCGCGGTGCGGCCCTTGCCGTCTTCCTTGGGGATGAGGCGTTGCGCGATCATGCCGCGCAGGTTGAGCGAGACGTCCTTGAGCAGCTGCGGGTGGCGCTCTTCGGGGAAGAAGTTGATGATGCGCTCCATGGCCTGGTTGGCGCTGTTGGCGTGCAGCGTGGCCAGGCACAGGTGGCCGGTTTCGGAAAACGCGATGGCGTGTTCCATGGTTTCGCGGTCGCGGATCTCGCCCATCAGGATGACGTTGGGCGCCTGGCGCAACGAGTTCTTGAGCGCGTTTTCCCAGTTGTCGGTGTCCAGCCCCACCTCGCGCTGGGTGATGATGCAGTTCTTGTGCTGGTGCACGAACTCCACCGGGTCTTCCACGGTGACGATGTGGTCGTGCGATTTTTCGTTGCGCCAGTCCACCATGGCCGCCAGGGTGGTGGACTTGCCCGAGCCGGTGCCGCCCACCAGAATGGCCAGGCCGCGCTTGGACATGGCCACGTCTTTCAGCACCTGGGGCAGGCCCAGTTCGTCCACCGTCGGGATTTTGGCGGGGATGGTGCGCATCACCAGCCCGACCTTGCCCATCTGCACGAAGGCGTTGACGCGAAAGCGCCCGATGCCGCCCGGCGCGATGGCGAAGTTGCACTCCTTGGTGCGCTCGAACTCGGCCGACTGCTTGTCGTTCATGATGGCGCGCGCCAGCGCCTGGGTGTGCTGGCCGCTGAGCGGCTGCGGCGAGACCTTGGTGATCTTGCCGTCCACCTTGATGGCGGGCGGGAAATCGGCGGTCAGAAACAGGTCGCTGCCGTTGCGGCTGACCAGCAGGCGCAGCAGGTCGTTGACAAAATTGCTGGCTTGATCGCGTTCCATGGGGGCTCCTTGCGGCTCAGCCGGGGAAGTTGTCGGGGATCTTGGCCTTGGCGCGCGCCTCGGCCGGCAGCACCTGGTTGCGGCGCACCAGGTCCATCAGGCTCTGGTCCAGCGTCTGCATGCCAAAGCCCATGCCGGTCTGGATGGCCGAGTACATCTGCGCCACCTTGTTCTCGCGGATCAGGTTGCGGATGGCGGGCGTGCCGATCATGATTTCGTGCGCGGCGACGCGGCCGTTGCCGTCGGCGGTTTTCAGCAGCGTCTGCGAAATCACGGCCACCAGCGATTCGGACAGCATGGCGCGCACCATTTCCTTTTCTTCCGGCGGGAACACATCGACGATGCGGTCGATGGTCTTGGCGGCGCTCGACGTGTGCAGCGTGCCGAACACCAGGTGGCCGGTTTCGGCGGCGGTCATGGCCAGGCGGATGGTTTCCAGGTCGCGCATCTCGCCCACCAAAATGGCGTCCGGGTCTTCGCGCAGGGCCGAGCGCAGCGCGTTGGAGAAGCTCAGCGTCATCGGCCCGACCTCGCGCTGGTTGACCAGGCACTTTTTCGATTCGTGCACGAATTCGATCGGGTCTTCGATGGTGAGCACGTGGCCGTACTCGTTCTCGTTGAGGTGGTTGACCATGGCCGCCAGCGTGGTGGACTTGCCCGAGCCGGTGGGGCCGGTGACCAGCACCAGGCCGCGCGGCTTGAGCGAGAGTTCGGCAAAGATTTTGGGGCAGTTGAGCTGCTCCAGCGTCAGGATCTTGCTGGGAATGGTGCGGAACACGGCGGCCGCGCCGCGGTTCTGGTTGAAGGCGTTGACGCGAAAACGCGCCAGCCCTTCGATCTCGAACGAAAAGTCCACCTCCAGGAATTCTTCGTAGTGCTTGCGCTGGGCGTCGGTCATGATGTCGTAGACCATGCCGTGCACCTGCTTGTGGTCCAGCGGCTCGACGTTGATGCGGCGCACATCGCCGTGGACCCGTATCATCGGCGGCAGGCCGGCGGACAGGTGCAAATCGGACGCTTTGTTCTTGGTGCTGAAGGCCAGCAGTTGAGTGATGTCCATCCCAATTCCCTCAGAGAGTGTGGCGCTGACCATTATGGCAACGATTGCAGACAATCTCCAGCGGGTGCGTGCCCGCCTGCAACAGGCCTGCGCCCAGGCCGGGCGTGACCCGGCCGGCGTGCGGCTGCTGGCCGTCTCCAAGACCTGGGGCGCCGACGCGGTGCGGGCGGCGCACGCGGCCGGCCAGCGCGCCTTTGGCGAAAACTATGTGCAGGAAGGCGTGGACAAGGTGCAGCGCCTGCGCGCCGACGGCGTCGAAGGGCTGGAGTGGCACTGCATCGGCCCGCTGCAAAGCAACAAGACGCGCCCGGTGGCCGAGCATTTCGACTGGGTGCACACGGTGGACCGGCTGAAGATTGCCCAACGCCTGAGCGAGCAGCGGCCGCCCGGGCTGGCGCCGCTGCAGGTGTGCGTGCAGGTGAACGTGGACGGCGGCCCCAACAAGTCCGGCGTGGCGCCGGCCGACGCCCTGGCGCTGGCCCAGGCGGTGGCGGCCCTGCCGCGTCTGCGCCTGCGCGGGTTGATGTGCATCCCCGAGCCGGCCCCGGACGTGGCCGCGGCCTGCGCGGTGTTTGGCCGTGCGCGGGCCCTGTGGGAGCAACTGCGCGCGGCGGGGCTGGACCTGGACACCCTGTCCATGGGCATGAGCGACGACCTGGAGGCCGCGGTCGCCAGCGGCAGCACCCTGGTGCGGGTGGGCAGCGCCATCTTCGGCGCCCGCCACTACCCGGCCTGACCGGCCTGGGGCGGCGCGGCGTCGGGGCCGCCGGTGGGCAGGGCGAACCAGAAGGTGCTGCCCGCGCCGACCCGGCCATCGGCCCAGATGCGGCCGCCGTGCCGTTCCACGATGCGGCGGCACAGCGCCAGGCCGATGCCGGTGCCCTCGAACTCGCTGGCGCGGTGCAGGCGCTGGAACACGCCAAACAGCTGGTCGGCGCGTTTCGGGTCGAAGCCCACGCCGTTGTCGCGCACCCAGAACACGGCCTCGGCCGCGCCGTCGCCGGGCCGCCAGCCCACCTCGATCTGCGCCGGCTGGCGCGGCCGGCTGTACTTGAGCGCGTTGGCCAGCAGGTTGTCCCAGACCTGGCTCAACAGCAGGCCGTCGCCGCGCACCTCGGGCAGGTCGGCGGGCAGGGTCCACCGCACCTCGCCGTCGGGGCGGCGCAGGGCGGGGTCGTGCTGCACCCGGTTCAGGCTGGACTGCAGCAGCGCCCCCATGGCCACCGGCCGCGGTTGCAGCGGCGCGCGGCCCAGGCGCGAGAACGCCAGCAGCCCCTCGATCAACGCGCCCATGTGGCGGGCCGCGGCGTCGATGCGGTCCAGGTCCTGCCGCGCCGCCGCCGGCGTGTCGGGGCCCAGGTCCTCGCGCAGCAGTTCCAGGTAGCTGGCGATGTGGCGCAGCGGCGCGCGCAGGTCGTGCGAGACGGAATAGGAGAACGCCTCCAGGTCCTGGTTGATGGCCTCCAGCTGCTGGGTGCGTTCGGCCACGCGCGCCTCCAGCGCCTGGTTCAGCGCCTGCAGCAGATCGACCAGGCGCTTGACCTCGGTGGTGTCGCGCATCAGGCAGGCGTAGCCGCTGAGGGCGCCGCTGGCCGGGTCGTGCAGGGCGGTCAACAGGGTCTGGGCCCAGAACGCCTGGCCGTCGGCGCGGCGCTGCCAGCCCGGGGTTTCGCTCTGGCCCAGCAGGGCGGCGCGTTCCAGGCCCTGGCGCAGCGGGTCGTCGGCGGGGTCGTCGGCGGGGTCGGCGCCGGGCGCGGCCAGGGTGTGCAGGGGCTGGCCCAGCACCTGCTCAGGCCGGTGGCCCAGCAGGCGTTCGGCGCTGGGCGGCCAGTCGTGGATGTGGCCTTCGGCGTCGAGAAAAAAGATGGCGGCGTCGCGCAGGCCGTCGGCCAGGAGGCGCAGGTGGGCCTCGTGGTCGGTGCGGGGCGCCGGGGCGGGGGGGTGTTCGGCCAGGGCGGCGGCCAGGCGCAGGTCGGTCGTGTCCTGCAAGTGCAGGAACACGCCGGCGATGTGGCCGCCGTCGTGGTCGGGCTGCACCCGCACCGCCAGGCTGCGTTCGCCCAGGCGGGGGTGGGTGAAGGTTTCGTCCACGCCCATTTCCAGCCCGCGCAGCGCGGCCGACAGGTAGGGCAGCAGCACGCCGGTCAGGCGTTCGTCGAGCAGGGTGTAGAGGGGGCGCGGCAGCGTCGGGGCCGCGCCGTCGAGGCCGAGGCACCAGCTGCGCGCCTCGCGGTTGGCCAGCAGGCAGTTCAGCCGCGGGTCCAGGCAGAACACCGCCCCTGGCCAGTTCTCGATCAGCCGTTCCAGCAGCCCGCCGGGGGCCGTGCCCGCCGGCGCCGTGGCCGGCTCGGGGGCGTCTGGCGGCGGGTACAGGGCGGCGAAAAACGACTCGGGCAGCTTGTCGTCCAACGGCGAGGGGCTCATGGCCCGACTGTACCTGAAGGGGGCGGCCCGGTGGGGCCGCGCCCGCTCAGAGCCGGATGCCGGACTTGCCCGGCGCCAGGATGCCGTTCGGGTCGAGGGCGCGCTTGATCTTGCGTTCCACCGAGCGCTTGACCGGGCCGTAGCTCTGCGCCACGCGCTCCTGGAAGGCGGTGTTGACGCGGTAGACGGCGTAGCCTTCCTTCTCGAACTCGTCGAGCAGCTCGGCGAAGCAGGCGTTGGCGCGCTGGGTTTCTTCTTCGCTGGTGCGGTCGAACAGCACGTCGATCACGTGGTGCATGTCGCGCCAGCCGACGATGAACTCGCCCACGTAGTCCAGGCCGTGCTTGTTCAGGATCTTCTTGGCCAGCGCGAACTGCTTGTCGCACTCGCTGCCACGGGCCTGGCTCACCGGGGCGAACCACATGGAGCCACCGCCCCCACGCCAGTTGTACAGGCCAAACTCTTGCAGGTTGGGCACGCCCGACATCAACTGGGCACGGTACTTGAAGGGCTGGGTGTCACCGGCCTCTTCCTGCGTCACGATGCGGCCCTTGCCGGCGCGTTGGATGGTCTCGGTGACGATCTTCCAGTTCACTTCCACCTGCTCGGGGCTGCCGTACAGGGCGCAGTACACGTTCCAGGCACCCAGGTGCTTGTCTTTGCGGATCTGGGCCAGCACGGAATCCGGCGTGGCACCCGGCTCTGTGGTGTAGTCAGAACGGCGCACGCCGCAGGTGGCGGCTTCCCACAGCGTGCCGGCAATCACCACCGCGTTGGGGATGATGTTGGCGATGCGCAGCGGGCGCAGCATTTCCACGATCTCGTTGATGTCGGCTTCGTGGTCGAACTTGATCTCGAAGGGCTTGAACACCGGGGGCTTGGGCATCAGCCAGAAGCCCATCTTGGTGCAGATGCCGTAGTTGGACTGGGTGAACATGCCGTCCAGGGTCGGGCCGTAACCCCACTTGAACACCTGCCACGCCTTGTCGCCCTTGACGCCGCCCATGCCGGTGCGCAGGACGTCGCCGTTGGCCAGCACCAGCTCCATGCCGCACTGCATCAGGAAGTGTTCGCCGTAGGGGGTGTAGCCCACGCCACGGTCCATGGTGTTGCCCAGCGGGCCGGCAATGGCCGACGGCGCCGAGAACGACAGCATCAACGGCAGCTGGCGCTCTTCGATGTAGTCGTACAGGTCCTGGTAGGTCACGCCGGGCTCGACCAGCGCGGTGCACAGTTCGGGGTCCACGTGCAGGATCTTGTTCATCTTCTTCAAGTCCAGCACGATCTGGCCCCGCTCGACCGGGGCGGCCGAACCGTAACCGAAGTTGCGGCCGGTGGAGATGGTCCACACCGGAATGCGGTACTCGTTGCAGATCTTGACCACGGCCTGCACCTGCTCCACGCTGGTGGCGGTGAGCACGGCGGACGGGGTGTGTTTGGCCGCGTCCACGGCCATCATGACCTTGGTGTAGGGGGCCAGGTGCTCGGCCGAGAACAGCACCTGCTCGGTGCCCAGGGCGGCCTGGAATTTCTTGATCGCCGCGTCGAAGCGGTTTTCGCTCACGCCCTTGGGCAGGGCGAGGTATTTGCGGGGTTGGGTGCTCATGGCGGGGTTCCTGTTATCGGCGCGGGTTCAACGCGCTCAAATCACGCAGCTCAAAGAGACGTAGGTGCGGCCGGCGTGGGCGGTGGGCGCCACGGGGGTCGGGTTCGGTGGGCTCACCAGCGCTTGGCCCAGGGCTTGGGCCCAAGGCGCCGCGTCGGCGCCAACGCGGTGCGTCTGCAGGGCCAGCACGCGGCCACCGTGGCTGCGGACCAGGTCCAGCACCAGGGTGGCGGCGGCGTCGTCCAGCAGGCCCACCAGCAGAGTCGGTTCGCCGTCTTGCAGCAGGCGGTTGAGCTGGACGTAGGTGCCGGCTTCCAAGCCCTTCAAGGGCTGGGCCGCCAGACCGTGACCTTCGCCTTGGGCGCCTTGGCGCACGCCACTCAAAAAGGCGGCATCCAGCGCCGAGCCGCTGACCAAGGAGGTCACGCTGCGGGGCGCGGGGGCGCCGGCGGGCAGATCGGCCACGGGCTTCGCCTGGGCCCAGGGCAGGCCGGCCATCACCAAACCAGCGGCGGCCAGGCCTTTCAAAATCGAACGTCTATCGGTGCTCATGGGCGGTCTCCGTTTACTTGTTCGCCGGGGCGGGGGACTTGTGGATGAAGGCCGCCAGCTCCTGCAGGGTGGCGTCGTCGATGTCGGTGTGGCGGAACGCGGGCATGGCGTTCAAGCCATGGCGCGCGATGATCTGGACCGTGGCTTCGGGCAGTTGGCGGCCCAGCAGCAGCGGGCCGGTGCCCACTTCGTGGCACTTGGCGCAGACCTTTTGGTAGAACTGCTGGCCTTTGGTGAGGGTCTGGGCGCTGGCGGTGGTGGCCAGGCCCGCGAACAGGGCGGCGCCGACCAGCCGGCCGGCCCAGGGGCGGTGTTGGGGGGTCAAGGGAAGTCTCTCCTCTGGTGGGGTGTGGAAAACTCAGAACGGATAATGGCGCGGGGTGTTCTGCACCGTGATCCAGCGCAGTTCGGTGAAGGCGTCGATGCCGGCCTGGCCGCCGAAGCGGCCGTAGCCCGAGCCTTTGACGCCGCCGAAGGGCATCTGGGCTTCGTCGTGCACGGTGGGTCCGTTGATGTGGCAAATGCCCGACTCGATGCGGCTGGCCACCTGCCAGGCGCGCGCGGTGTTTTGGCCGAACACGGCGGCGGCCAGACCGAACTCGTTGTCGTTGGCGCAGGCCACGGCCTCTTCCACACCGTTCACCCGCACGATCGCCTTGACCGGGCCGAAGGTTTCTTCCTGGTAAATCTTCATCGCCGGGGTCACGTGGTCGAGCAGCGTGGCGGGCATCAAGGTGTCGGTGGCCTTGCCGCCGCACACCAGCGTCGCGCCCTGGGCCAGGGCGTCGTCGATCAGGGCGTTGCAGCGCGCCACGGTGGCCATGTCCACCACCGAACCCAGCACCACCGGGCCGTGGCGCGGGTCGCCCAGCGGCAGGCCCTGGGCACGCTCGGCCAGTTGGGCCACGAAGGTGTCGGCCACGGCCTGGTCCACGATGAGGCGCTCGGTGGACATGCAGATTTGGCCCGAGTTGGCGAAGGCGCCGAAGGTGGCCGCGGCCACGGCGGCGTCGAGGTCGGCGTCGTCCAGCACCACGAACGGGGCCTTGCCGCCCAGTTCCAGCACGGCGGGTTTCAGGTGCTTGGCGCAGGTCTGCGCGATCAGCTTGCCCACTTTGGTGGAGCCGGTGAAGTTCACGCGGCGCAAGGCCGGGTGGGCCACCATGGCTTCGACCACCGCGCCGGCGTCGGCCGGGGCGTTGGTGACGAAGTTGACCACGCCAGGGGGCAATCCCGCTTCCTGCAAGGCCTCGATGATCAGACCATGGGTGGCCGGGCACAGTTCGGAGCCCTTCAGGACCACCGTGTTGCCGCAGGCCAGCGGGGTGGCGATGGCGCGCACGCCCAGGATCACCGGGGCGTTCCAGGGCGCGATGCCCAGCACCACGCCGGCCGGCTGGCGCACGGCCAGGGCCAGGTTGCCGGGCACGTTGGACGGGATGACCTGGCCGTCGATCTGGGTGGTCAGCGCGGCGGCTTCCAGCAGCATGTCGGCCGCCAGGTGGACGTTGAAGCCGGCCCAGAGGGCGGAGGCACCGGTTTCGGCGGCCATGGCCTGGGCAAAGGCCTCGCCCTTGGCTTCCAGGGCGTGGGCGGCCTTGATCAACAGCGCGCGGCGCGCGCCCGGGCCCATGGCCGCCCAAGCCGGGAAGGCCTGGGCGGCGGCGTCCACGGCGGCGCGGGCGTCGTCGGCGGTGGCGGCCGGCGCGCGGGTGGCCACGCGGTGGTCCAGGGGGTTGCGGCGCTCGAAGGTGGCGCCGTCGGCGGCCGGGCGGGCTTGCCCGCCGATGAGCAGGGCGGTGGTGGGGGGTGTGGTCATGAAGGGTTCGGGATGTGGTGGTGCAATGCGCCTCCCTCTCTGCAACCGCTGTGCCAGTTTTTCGCCTCTTGAAAACATGAAATAAATCAAGGACTTGTTCTGTGTTTTTTGGGTTATTACCGAGTCCAAGCGCACCCATTTGATCCATCTTTTATGATCAAAGATCGATCAAAGCACCCGGTCCCTCCCATGCCCAACCCCGCCCCGGTGGCCCAGCGCCTGCTGCAGGTCCGCACCAGCGACGACATCGACGCCGGCGCCACCCCGACCCTGCGCGAACTGACCGACACCCTGGTGTTCGCGCCCGACGACGGCCGCATCTGGCTCAACGACCAGCGCATGCTGTTGTGGCGCGCGTCCACCTACGGCGCGCTGCGCTCGGAGCTGGTGGCGCGCCTGGGGCAGGAGGCGGCCCGTTCCCTGCTCACCCGGGTCGGCTACAGCGCCGGTGCGCGCGATGCCGAGCTGGTGCGCCGCGTCTGGCCCACCGGCGACCCGGCCAACGTGTTCGACGCCGGCCCGCGTCTGCACAAGCTGGAAGGCTTTGTGCGCCCGCAGACGGTGGCCTTCGAGTTCGACATCGCGCGCGGCGACTTTTACGCCGAGTACCTGTGGCACGACTCCAGCGAGGACGACGAGCACATCGCGGCCTTTGGCATCGGCACCGAGCCGGCCTGCTGGATGCAGCTGGGTTACGCCAGTGGCTACGCCAGCGCTTTCATGGGCAAGCTGGTGCTGTTCCGCGAGGTGGCCTGCCGCGCCACTGGGGCCGAGGCCTGCCGCATCGTCGGCCGCCCGGCCGACCAGTGGGCCGACGCCGAGCTGGACCAGCACTACTTTCAGCCCGACGCGTCGGCGCGCCAGGTGGGCCGCCGGCGCGGGGTACCCGCCGCGCCAGCGCCGGCCCCGACCGAGGCCGACGGGCTGATCGGCATTTCGTCGAGCTTCAGCGCCGCGCGCCACCTGATCGAGCGCGCCGCGCCGACCGTGGCCACGGTGCTGTTCACCGGGCCGTCCGGCGCGGGCAAGGAACGGTTTGCCCAGACCCTGCACCGCATCAGCCCGCGCGCGGCGGGGCCGTTCGTCGCGCTCAACTGCGCCGCCATTCCCGAGGCGCTGGTCGAGTCCGAGCTGTTCGGGGTGGAGCGCGGCGCGTTCACCGGGGCCACGGTGTCGCGCCCGGGCCGCTTCGAGCGGGCCGCGGGCGGCACCCTGTTTCTGGACGAAATCGCCTCGCTTTCGTTCGCGGCCCAGGGCAAACTGCTGCGCGCCCTGCAGGAGCGGCGCATCGAGCGCGTGGGCGGTGTGCGCGAGGTGGCGGTGGACGTGCGGGTGGTCGCCGCCAGCAACGTGGACCTGCGCGACGCGGTGGCCGCTGGCCGCTTCCGCGAGGACCTGTACTTCCGCCTCCACGTGTTTCCCATCCACCTGCCGCCGCTGCGGGAGCGGCGCGACGACATCCCGCTGCTGATGGACGCCTTCCTGCGCCGCTACAACGCGCTGCACGGGCGGGCGGCCAGCGGCTTCACCCACCGCGCGGTGCAGGCGCTGCTGCAGTACGAGTTCCCGGGCAACATCCGCGAGCTGCAGAACCTGGTGGAGCGCGGCGTCATCATGGCCGACGACGACGAGCCGATCGACCTGCACCACCTGTTCCGCGGCGGCGAGGCGCCGGCCATGCCCTGGGGGCTGAGGGGTGGCGGTCGCCTGGCCGAGGCCCCGGTGGCGGCGCCGCCCGCACCGGGCCGGGGCGCCCGCGCCGCACCGCGCTCGGCCGAGGCCCGCCAGGAAGCGCAGCGCTACCGAAACGCCCTGGTGGCCCACCGCTACAACGTGGCCGAAACCGCCCGCCAGCTTGGCTTGACCCGCGCCCAGCTGGCCTACCGGCTCAAGCGCCTGGGCCTGACCTGACGCGGCCGCCGCCCGACGGGGCGCGCGACCTTTCTATACTGTGCGCACTCACTTCGCCAGAAAGGGCGCCCATGCTGTTTCGTTGGTTGTTGAACAAGTGCTTCCCTCGCACCGCTGGCGCGCCAGCGGTCGCTCCTGCACCCACCCCGGCGGCCTCTGTGGCCAGGCCGTCGGCCCCGGTCTTCACCCCCAAACAGTGGGCCATGCCGGCGGCGCTGGAGGGTTTTGCCCGGCGCGAGGCGTTCGAGCTGCCGGCCGACGCGCTGCAGGCCCTGACCGAGCGCGTCGCGCACCTGCCGCGCCCGCCGCAGGACGGCCAGCGGTTCTTGTCCGAAGACTTTCTGCAGCGCGCCACGGCCACCCAACTGGCCGAAGCCATCTTGCAGCACCCCCACGTGGCGGCGCGCCTGCTGGCCCAGGTGAACGCGCCGCTCTACGGCCTGTCGCGCCCGGTCAGCGACGTGTCCTCGGCCATCGTCTTCCTGGGCCTGGACACGGTGCGCACGGTCGCCGTGCAGTGCCTGCTGGAAGACGCCCTGCGCCCGGCCGATGCGCGCCTGCGGCCCCTGTTCGACCGCTGGTGGCGCAGCAGCAGCCTGGCCGGCCAGCTGTGCCTGCAACTGGGCCGCTACGTCGGCGTGAGCGACCCGGGCGGCATGGTCACGCTGGCGGTGCTGTCGTTCGTGGGGCACATGGCGGCCCTGTCGCTGCGCGAACCGGCCGACACCCTGCGCGACGGCGCGCTGGACTTTCTGGAGCGCACCCGCGCCGAGCAGGAGGCGCTGGGCCTGTGCGCCGGCGAACTGGGTTGCCTGATGATGGCGCAGTGGCAGATGCCGGCGGCCATCGTCGAGCAGGTGCGCGCCATCGACCGGGTGCTGGTGATGCCGCCGCGCGAGATGACGCCCGAGCAGGGCCTGCGCACCGCCCTGACCTACTACTGCGCCCGCGTGGCCGAGCGCTTCGTGAGCGGCCAGTGGGATCGGGTGGAGCAGGCCATGATCGGTGAGCTGGAGGGGGCGGAATTCTACCACCTGCAGACGCACTTCATGCGCCAGCCGCGGCTGGCCCAGCTCGCCGCCGACTTCCAGACCCCCGAGTGGCAGGCGTCGTTCGACGCCCTGCTGCAGCGCGCCCGCGCCTGAGGCCGGCGCACCGGGCGCCGGCCCGGGCTCAGAAGCGCGGCAAGTCCGGGTGCTTGATCTGCCCGGCGCGCACCAGCATCTTGCCGTACTCGGCGCAGCGGTGCAGGGTGGGAATGACCTTGCCCGGGTTGAGCAGGCCCTTGGTGTCAAAGGCGCGCTTGACGCCGAACATCTGCTCGTTTTCTTCCGGGGAAAACTGCACGCACATGCTGTTGAGCTTTTCCACGCCCACGCCGTGTTCGCCGGTCACGGTGCCGCCCATGGCCACGCTGGTTTCCAGGATGTCGGCGCCGAACAGCTCGCAGCGGTGCAGCTGGTCGGGGTCGTTGGCATCGAACAAAATCAGCGGGTGCAGGTTGCCGTCGCCGGCGTGGAACACGTTGGCGCAGCGCAGCCGGTACTTTTTCTCCATCTCGGCAATGGCCAGCAGGATGTCGGCCAGCCGCTTGCGCGGGATGGTGCTGTCCATGCACATGTAGTCGGGGCTGATGCGGCCGCTGGCGGGGAAGGCGTTCTTGCGCCCGCTCCAGAAGCGCAGCCGTTCGGCCTCGTTCTGGCTGACCGCGATGGCGGTGGCGCCGCAGTCGCGCAGCACCGCGCTCATGCGGCCGATTTCTTCTTCCACCTCCTCGGGCGTGCCATCGCTTTCGCACAGCAGGATGGCCTCGGCCGTCAGGTCGTAGCCGGCGTGGACGAAGTCCTCCACCGCCACGGTCATGGGTTTGTCCATCATCTCCAGCCCGGCCGGGATGATGCCGGCCGCAATCACGGCCGCCACCGCGTCGCCGGCTTGGCGCACGTCGTCGAAGCTGGCCATGATGCAGCGCGCCAGCTGCGGCTTGGGCACCAGTTTGACGGTGACCTCGGTGGTCACGGCCAGCATGCCTTCGCTGCCGATCAGCACCGCCAGCAGGTCCAGCCCCGGCGCGTCCAGCGCGGTACCGCCGAAGGTGACCGGCTCGCCCTCGATGGTGTAGCCGCGCACCTGCAACACGTTGTGCACCGTCAGCCCGTACTTGAGGCAGTGCACGCCGCCGGAGTTTTCGGCCACGTTGCCACCGATGGTGCAGGCGATCTGGCTGCTGGGGTCGGGGGCGTAGTACAGACCGTGCGGCGCGGCCGCTTCGGAAACGGCGAGGTTGCGCACCCCGGCCTGCACCACGGCGGTCTGGGCCAGCGGGTCGATGGACAGGATGCGGTTGAATTTGGCCAGGCTCAGTGTCACGCCCAGGGCATGCGGCATGGCGCCGCCCGACAGACCGGTGCCGGCCCCGCGCGCCACCACCGGTACGTCCAGCAGGTGGCAGGCACGCAGCACGGCTTGCACCTGGTCTTCGGTTTCGGGCAGGGCCACGCACAGCGGACGCTCGCGGTAGGCGGTCAGGCCGTCGCACTCGTAGGGCGTGGTGTCTTCCGGCGTGTAGAGCAGGGCGTGCGCGGGCAGCACGGCCTGCAGCGCGTGCACCACCTCGGCCTGGCGCGCGCCGCGGTCCTGGGCGCGTTGCAGGGCCTGGGTCAGGCGGGAATCGGCGGGGGCGTTCATGGTGGGCCAGTGTAGGCCAAGCCCCGCCGCGGCGGTTGAAAAAAGCTGCAAGCGCCTGTGAATCCGGCACCGCCCGGGCGCGGTTTGATGTGCGTCAAACCCCGTGCATGCGCGCCGGTCTGACCGTGCGCAGGCCCTTGAAAAGGGCGCGGGGCGGCGCTATTTTTCGGATGTCCCGCCACCTTGGCCCGGCGCCAGCCGCAGGTCGGTGGTGGATGCCTCCCCACGTTTTGCAAGGAGATTGCTATGAACGGTTTGGTCACCCGCAGCGGTTTGCTCGACGACTTCTTCAAGGACATGGCGCCCGGCTTTTTCGTGCGCCCCCTGCACGGCGATCCGCTGCCCCAATCCATCAAGGTGGACGTGAAGGAAACCCCGCAGGCCTACACGGTACACGCCGAACTGCCCGGCGTGGCCAAGGAGGACATCCACGTCACGGTGGACGGCAACGTGGTCACGCTGCGCGCCGAGGTCAAGCAGCTCGACAGCCAGAACGCCGACGAGAAACTGCTGCGCAGCGAGCGCTATTTCGGTTCGGTGGCGCGCAGCTTCCAGTTGCCGGTGGACATCGACAACGCCGCGGCCAAGGCCCGTTACGACAACGGCGTGCTGGTGCTGACGCTGCCGAAAAAGCTCAGCGGCGGCAGCCAGCGCCTGGCGGTGGAGTGAGACCGGCCGCCGTCAGCGCGTGGCCTGCTTGAGCCACTCGGCGAAGGCGGCGCATTCCCAGCGCTCCATCACGCCGGTGCGCCAGCACAGGTAGTGGGCGTGCGGGCTGGGCACCTCGCGGTTGAACACCTCGGACTCGCCCAGCCGCACCAGCGCGCCGTGCTCGATCCAGGGCGCGCCCAGCTTGAGCCGCACCAGCGCCACGCCCATGCCGGCGGCGGCGCCGTCGCACATCAGCCCGATGTCGTTGAACTGCGAGCCGTCGGTGGGTTCCGGCCAGTCCAGGTGGTTGGCGGCGAACCAGGTGCGCCACGGCTCCAGCGGGCTGCGCAGCAGCGGCACGCCTTCCAGGTCGTCGGCGGTGACGAAGGGGCCGTGCTCGCGCACGAAGGCGGGCGAGGCCAGCGGCACCACCACGTCTTTCGTCAGGCAGACGTGCTCCACGTCGGCGTAGCGGCCGGTGCCGTAGCGCACGGTCAGGTCGGCGTCCTCGGCCACCACGTCCAGCAGCGGAATGCTGACCTGCATGGTGATGTCGATTTCCGGGTAGGCCTCGGCGAACTGCTTGAGCCGCGGCATGACGATGGAGCGCGCGAAGGTGGGCGTGACCGCCAGCCGCAGCTTGCGCCGCCCCGGGTTGGCCTGACGGCTGGGAAAGCGCTGCAGCGTGGCCAGGCCCTCGCGCACGTGGGCCAGGTACTCGCTGCCTTCGGTGGTCAGCGAAAAGTCGGCCCGGCCGAACAGCTTGACCCCGAGCACCTGTTCCAGCTGCTTGACGCGGTGGCTCACCGCGCTGGGGGTGACGCACAGCTCCTCGGCCGCCTGGGTGACGCTGCGCAGCCGCGCCAGCGCCTCGAAGGTCAGCAGGCACTGGATGGGGGGGATGCGCACCGTCATGCCCAGGCCGTCACTTGAAGACCACGGTCTTGTGGCCGTTGAGCAGCACGCGGTGCTCGCTGTGCCACTTCACGGCGCGGGCCAGCACCTGGCTTTCGGTGTCGCGGCCCAGCGCGGTCAGGTCGTCCACGGCCATGCTGTGGTCCACCCGGGCCACGTCCTGCTCGATGATCGGGCCCTCGTCCAGGTCGGCGGTCACGTAGTGGGCGGTGGCACCGATCAGCTTGACGCCGCGGTCGTGCGCCTGGTAGTAGGGCTTGGCGCCCTTGAAACTGGGCAGGAAACTGTGGTGGATGTTGATCGCCTTGCCCGCCAGCTGGGTGCACAGGTCGTTCGACAAAATCTGCATGTAGCGCGCCAGCACCACCAGCTCGGCCTGTTCCTGGCGGATGATTTCCAGCTGCTTGGCCTCCACCTGGGCCTTGGTGTCGGCCGTGACCGGCAGGTGGTGGAAGGGGATGTTGTAGCTGGCCGCCAACTGGTAGAAGTCGCGGTGGTTGCTGACGATGGCGCGGATGTCCAGCCGCAGCAGGCCGCTTTTCCAGCGGAACAGCAGGTCGTTCAGGCAGTGGCCCTGCTGGCTGACCAGCAGCACGGTGCGCATGGGCTGGTTCAGCGCGTGCAGGCCCCATTGCATGGCGTGGGCCTGGGCGAAGGCGGCCACGCGGGCCCGCAGCTCGGCGGCGTCCAGGCCGGCGCAGACGAACTGCACCCGCATGAAGAACAGGCCGGTGTCGTGGTCGTTGTACTGGGCGGCTTCCTCGATGTTGCCGCCGTGCTCCAGCAGAAACCCCGACACCGCGTGCACGATGCCGGGCTTGTCCTGGCAGGACAGGGTCAAAACGTAGGTGGAATTCATGGGGCTGCATTGTCGCAGGCCGGCGCGGCGGCGGCGCCGGACTCCAGCGCGCGCACCAGCGTGTGCAGCAGCCGGTTGGCCGGCACCGCCAGGCCGTGGGCGGCGGCGCGGCGCAGCACGTAGCCGTTGAGGTGGTCGATCTCGCTCGGCTTGCCGCGCATCAGGTCGCGTGCGGTGGACGACAGCTGCGTCGGCATGGTCCGCGCAATGCCTTCCAGCGCGGCCCAGGTGTCGCCGGGGATCTGCACCCCGTCGGCGGCGGCCACGGCGCGGCATTCGCGCTCCACGTCGCGCAGCACGTCCCACACGCCGGGGCAGGCCACCAGCGCCGCGTACGGCAGCCGGGTGATGGCCGACAGCGGGTTGTAGGCGCAGTTGAGCAGCAGCTTGGCCCAGAGTTCGCCCAGCACCCCGTCCGACAGGTGGATGGGCACCTGCGCCTGCGCGGCGGCGGCCACCAGCGCCTCGGCCCCCGGGTAGGGGCTGACGACCAGTTCGCCGCGCCCGTGGTGCTGCACGTGCCCCGGCCCGGCCATGCCGGCGGCCACGTAGACCACGGCCGGCACCACCGGGCGGCCCAGCACCTCGGCCAGGCGGGGCGCGTTGTCCACGCCGTTCTGCAGGCTCAGCACCGCGGCGTGCGGGGCCAGGTGCGGGCGCATGGCGGCACCGGCGCTTTCGGTGTCGGTGGACTTGACGCAGAACAGCACCACGTCGGCGCCGGCCACACCGTCGGGCGTGGCGGTGGCGCGCAACGGCACCTGTTCGTCGAAGGCGGTGGTCTGCAAGCGCAGGCCGTGGGCACGGACGGCGTCCACGTGTGCCGGGCGGGCAACCAGGGTGACGGCGTGGCCCGCGCGCGCCAGCATGCCACCGTAGTAGCAGCCCACGGCGCCGGCGCCCATGATGGCGAATTGCATGGCAGAAAGCTGGAGTGGGGAAAAGCCGCAGCGTACCACCGCCGGCGCGGGATAATCC
>NZ_JAAQQT010000043.1:0-273 GCF_011742065.1 Aquabacterium sp. A08 | reverse complement strand
GATCGCCATCCAGGCGCGGCCGATGCGCGAACGCTCCAGCCGGTAGCAGATGATGACCGACAGCACCACCATGAACAGAAACAGGTAGTAGTACAGCGTGACCGACTGGAAGGTGAAGTCGCCCACCTTCAGCCGCGCGCCCAGGTCCAGGCCGAACACCTTGATGGAGTCGATCTGGCTCAGGCCCTTGGGGCCGTTGGTGATGTTCACCGGGCGGTCCAGGTTGAGCAGGAAGATGCGGATGATCTCGCCGAAACCCAGGGTGACGATGGC
>NZ_JAAQQT010000535.1:0-3841 GCF_011742065.1 Aquabacterium sp. A08 | reverse complement strand
ACCGGCGACGCCACCGCCCCGGCCTGGGCCACGGAACACGCCACGGCCCTGGCCGCGGCCCTGGGGCCGCGCCACGCCGCGCTGCGCCAGGCACTGGAACACTTCGACTTCGAGCAGGCCCTGCAGCTTCTGGGTGGAACCGGGGCCGAACCATGACGCGCCCCCACCGCCCCCGGCCCCTGTTGCACGCCCTGCTGGCACTGGCGGCGGTGCTGTGGTGCGCCCTGGCCGCGGCCCAGCCGGCGCCGCTGCGCGTCGTCACCGACGACAACTACCCCCCCTACCTGTACAAAACCGCCGACGGCACCCCCACCGGTTACCTGGTGGACCTGTGGGCGCTGTGGTCGGCCAAAACCGGGGAACCGGTGGAACTGACCGGCCTGCAGTGGAGCGAGGCGCAGGCCCGGCTGCAACGCGGCGACGCCGACGTGATCGACATGATCTTTCGCACGCCGGCGCGCGAAGGCCTGTACGAGTTTTCGGCGCCCTACGCCACCCTGCCGGTGGCCATCTTCCGCCACACCTCGGTCACCGGGCTGGGCCATGTGCAGGCGCTGCGCGGTTTCCAGGTGGGGGTGCAGGCCGGCGACGCCTGCATCGACACCCTGCGCCAGCAGGGCATCACCTCGCTGGTCGAGTTCCCCAACTACGCCGCCCTGATCGACGCGGCGCTGCGCCAGGACATCAAGCTGTTCTGCCTGGACGAGTACCCGGCGCACTTTTACCTGTACCAACGCGGCGCCCACCGCGACTTCGTCAAGGCGCTGGAGCTGTACCGGGGCGAATTCCACCGCGCGGTGCGCACCGGCCAGGGCGACCTGCTGGCCCGCGTCGAGGCCGGCATGGCCCGCATCACCCCCGAGGAACGCGCCGCCCTGCAGGCCAAATGGATCGCCCCGCCCGGTGCCGACTGGCGCGACTGGCTGCGCCCGGCCGCCTGGGTGCTGGGGCCACTGGCCGGCCTGGCGCTGGCGCTGCTGGTCTGGGCGCAGATGCTGCGCCGCATGGTGCAGCGGCGCACCCGCGAGCTGGAGACCGAACGGCTGGCTGTGGTCAGCGTCATCAACGCCATCCCCGACCTGGTCTGGCTCAAGGACCCGCAGGGGCGCTACCTGTCGTGCAACCGGCGTTTCGAGCAGCTCTACGGTGTGCCCGAACGGGCGCTGGTCGGCAAGACCGACTTCGACTTCGTGGACGCCGAACAGGCCCGCTTCTTCCGCGAAAACGACCGGCTGGCCCTGGAGGCCGGCCAGCCGCGCGTCAACGAGGAAACCCTCACCTTCGCCAGCGACGGCCACCGGGAACGGGTGCAGACCGTCAAGACGCCCATCCGCAACGAACAGGGGCAACTGCTGGGCGTGCTCGGGGTGGCGCGCAACATTACCGAGCTGCTCGACACCCGCGACGCGCTGCGCCACAGCCTGGAGCAGCTGCGCGGGGCCGAACGCATCGCCCGCCTGGGCCACTGGGAGCTGGACCTGGCCACGCAGCAGGTGCGCTGGAGCCCGCAGGTGTACCGCATCCACGAACTGCCGCCCTCGTCCGACCCGCTGCCGCTGGACGCGGCGCTGGCCCTGGTGCACCCGGACGACGTGGCCGGGGTGCGCGAACGGCTGCGCGCCTGCCAGCATGGCGAACCTTATGAGACCGAATCGCGCCTGCTGATGCCGGATGGGCGCATCAAGCACCTGCACCTGCGCGGCGAGCTGGACTGCGACGACCAAGGCCAGCCGGTGCGTGTGCGCGGCACCCTGCAGGACGTGACCGAACAGGTGCAGGCACGCCAGGAACTGGCCGACCGGCACGAGATTTTTGCCGCCATCGTCAACCAGGCGCTGGACTCGGTGGCGCTGATCGACCCGCGCGACGGGCGCTTCGTGGAATTCAACCCCGCCGCCCACCAGAACCTGGGCTACAGCGCCGAGGAATTTGCCCGCTTCACCCTGGGCGACATCAAGGTGCAGACCGACGCCGCCTCCCTGGAAGCCTACCTGCAGCGGCTGATGCAGGGGCCGCACAGCGGCTTCGAGTCGCGCCACCGCCACCGCGACGGCAGCGTGCGCGACATCCAGGCCAGCGTGCGGCCGGTGACGGTGCACGGCAAGCCCTACCTGGCCGCCATCTGGCGCGACGTGACCGAGCTCAAGGCCCAGACCGCCGAGCTGGAAACCTACCGCCAGCGGCTGGAGCACCTGGTGCAGGAACGCACCGCCGAACTGCAGGCCACCACCGCCGACCTGCACGCCGTGACCACCGAACGCGCCACCCTGTTCGACGCCGCGCCGGTGGGCATCGCCCTGATGCGCGAACGCCGCTTCCTGCGCTGTAACCGCTGGATGGAGCGGCTGCTGGGCTACGGCCCGGGCGAACTCGACGGCCAGCCGACCCGGCTGATGTACGCCGACGAGGCGGCCTATGCGCTGGGCGGCGAGCCGGTGCAGGCGGTGGTCCGGCGCGGGCAGACGCACGTGCGCACCCAGCAGCTGCGGCGCAAGGACGGCACCCTGTTCTGGGCCCGCCTGACCGGCCAGCTGCTGGACCGGCAGCAGCCCGAGCGCGGCATGCTGGGCATCATCGAAAACATCGAGGCCGAACACGCCGCCGCCGAGGCACTGCGCGAAGGCAAGGCCATGGCCGAGGCGGCGGCCCGCACCAAGTCCGACTTCCTGGCCAACATGAGCCACGAAATCCGCACCCCCATGAACGCCATCCTGGGCATGACCCACCTGGCGCTGCGCACCGAACTCCACCCGACCCAGCACGAGTACCTGACCCACATCCAGAGCGCGGGGCGGCACCTGTTGGGCATCATCAACGACATCCTCGACTTCTCCAAGATCGAGGCCGGCAAGCTGACGCTGGAGCACACCCCTTTCCCGCTGGACCAGGTGTTGAACCAGCTGGGCCGCACCCTGGCCGACAAGGCCGAGGCCAAGGGGCTGGAACTGGTCATCGACGTAGCCCCCGACGTGCCCGACACCCTGGTGGGCGACCCGCTGCGGCTGGGGCAGGCGCTGCTCAACTACGGCAACAACGCCATCAAGTTCACCGAACACGGCGAGATCGCCCTGCAGGTGACCGCCCTGGCCCACGAGGCCGACCGGGTGCTGCTGCGCTTTGGCGTGCGCGACACCGGCATCGGCCTGAGCGCGGAACAGCGCAGCCACCTGTTCGAGCCCTTCCGCCAGGCCGACTCGTCCACCACCCGGCAGTACGGCGGCACCGGGCTGGGCCTGTCCATCACCCGGCAGTTGGCCGAACTGATGGGCGGCGAGGTGGGCGTGGACAGCGAACCCGGGCAGGGCAGCCACTTCTGGTTCACCGCCTGGCTGCAGGCCAGCCCGGCCAGCCGGCAGCGGGGCTGGGCCAACGACACCCCGCCGCCCCGGGTGCTGGTGGTGGACGACCACGCCCTGGCGCGCCAGACCCTGGTGGCCCACCTGGAACGCCTGGGCTTTGCCGCCAGCGCCGTGGGCGACGGCACCCAGGCGCTGGACGCGGTGGAAGCCGCCGACCGCGCCGGTCAGCCCTACGCCGCCGTGTGCCTGGACCTGGGCATGCCCGGCCTGGACGGCGTGCAGACCGCCCAGGCGCTGCGGCAGCGCCCACTGCGCCAGCCGCCGCAGCTGTTGCTGCTGAGCGGCCTGGGCCACGAAGCCGACGAATCCCGCGCCCGGGCCGCAGGCATGGCCGGGGTGCTGCGCAAGCCCGTGACCGCGTCCGACCTGTTCGACCGCCTGGTCACCCTGCTGCACCCCGACACCCCGAACACCCCTGCGCGCCACCCGGCCGAACCGGCCTCGGCCACCGAAGCGGCGCTGGCCCAGCTGCGCGGCGCCCA